>CAJWOI010000044.1 GCA_913044255.1 uncultured Alphaproteobacteria bacterium | reverse complement strand
GACAATAAGATTCCTATTTCAGTTGGTCCCAACCCCTTGCCGCTCAGCCAGGCTGGCCAAAAAGGCATATAGACGCCAATCACAAAAAAAGTCGTGGCATAAAAAAGTGCTAGACGCACACCCGGTGAAATGGGCGAGTGGTCCAAATCAAGTTTCATACTGGATTCTGGAGTGGGAGATATCTTTGTTGCCATGAACGGCGCAGCATATATGGCTTTTACACTGAGAACGATTGCTTCTATTTCAAAGCTCACTCGACTTGTGGATTGAGTTGCGGCATGGTCGAGCTAGTTTGTTGGGAGAGACGCGAATGACTGACAGGAAATCTATCACGCATCTTTGTTTGGTCGACGGGTCTGGATTTATATTTCGCGCGTTCTATTCACTTCCACCAATGACCCGCGCCGACGGCACCCCCGTCAACGCTGTGCTGGGCTTTTGCAATATGCTTTACCGGCTTGCGGGAGATTTGGACTGTGACGGGTTGGCAGTGCTCTTCGATACGGCTCAGCCCACGTTCCGTCATGATATGTATTCAGAGTATAAGGCGAATCGCGATGCGCCTCCGGAGGAGCTGATTCCTCAGTTTCCTATTATTCATGATGCAACACGTGCGTTCGGTTTCCCGGCAATAGATCAGCCAGGCTATGAAGCCGATGATCTAATCGCTACGTATGCTAGGCTAGCTCGTTCCCGAGGCTGGCAGGTGACGATTGTATCCAGTGATAAAGATCTGATGCAACTGGTCGGCGATGGCGTGGGCATGTTGGACCCTAAGACCATGAGGCAGATCGGCCCTGAGCAAGTTGCCGAAAAATTCGGAGTGACACCGGACAAAGTGGTTGATGTTCAGGCTTTGGCTGGAGACCCCACAGATAATGTGCCCGGTGTGTTTGGTATTGGCGTTAAAACTGCGGCGCAGTTGATTTCTGACTATGGCGATCTCGATACTCTGCTGTCCCGAGCCGAAGAGATTAAGCAACCTAAACGCAAACAAGCTCTTATGGAGCAAGCTGACATGGCTCGGCTAAGTCGTGATTTAGTCCGGCTTAAGGACGACGTTCCTGTACCAAAAGAGATGGATTCGTTCATTCTATTGCCACCCGATCTAGATGTGTTGAGGCCTTTTCTCTTAGCACAGGAATTCAAGTCGCTACTGAAGAGGATTGAAAATGAGCTTGGCGTTGCGTCGCATAGCAGCGGTGGTGAGAATACAACACCTGGCGTAACGCGCTCCTATGAGCTGGTTCAGACAGTTGAGAGTTTACGGGGATGGGTTGAGGCCGCAACTCGCGCCGGTCGTGTTTCCGTTGATACAGAAACGACGTCATTAGATGCGATGAGCGCGACGCTGGTTGGTATTTCGCTTGCAATCGGGCCTGGTCGGGCCTGCTATATTCCGTTGGGCCATGGCGTCTCCAGCCGGATCGATCAAAGTATTCTTGGCGAAACTAAAACGACAGGGGACGTGCCAAAGCAAATCGCACTCGAGGAGGCGCTAGCGATACTTAAGCCTCTCCTTGAAGATCCATATGTGCTGAAAGTTGGACAGAACCTTAAATATGACATGGTCGTTTTGGCTCGAAAACCGTACGGCATACGAATAAATCCAGTTCATGACACAATGTTGATGTCTTTTGTTTTGGACGCTGGCCGCGGTAGTCACGGGATGGATGTTCTTTCCCAACTGCATCTTGCCGTTAAACCAATTTCCTACAAAGAAGTGGTTGGTACCGGGAAACAACAAGTTACCTTTGACCAGGTGCCACTGGAAGCAGCGTGCGAGTATGCGGCGGAGGACGCTGACATTACCCTGCGTCTCGCTGATTTTTTTGGTCCGCGCCTAGTGTTGGAACATATGAACACTGTATATCAAACCCTCGAACGGCCGCTTATTCCAGTGCTGGCTGAGATGGAGAGGGCTGGGATTATGGTAAACCGTGATGCTCTGGTGGCATTGTCAGACGATTTTGCTGCTCGCATTGGAGTTTTGTCGGACGAAATTTACAGACTTGCAGGCCGTGAATTTATGATCGGCTCTCCGAAGCAGTTGGGGGAGGTGTTATTCGATGAGTTAGGCCTCCAAGGTGGTAAGAAAACGAAAACTGGCGCATATGGGACTGGAGCCGACGTACTTGAGGCACTTTTCTCTCAGGGCCACGAATTGCCGGGCCGAGTACTAGATTGGCGCCAGTTGAGCAAACTGAAAAGCACTTATACTGATGCTCTGATCGGACAGATTAATGCTACTACCCGTCGCGTGCATACTTCTTATTCGATGGCCGGTGCTGCTACAGGTCGACTGTCCTCGACCGATCCGAACCTGCAGAATATTCCAGTGCGGACAGAGGAGGGACGGAAAATTCGGAGAGCTTTTGTTGCATCTCCGAAGCATAAATTACTGAGCGCTGATTACTCACAGATCGAGCTTAGGTTGTTGGCACACATTGCCGATATTGGTGCCTTGCGGGATGCCTTCAAAAAGGGGGCTGATATACATTCAATAACGGCCAGTCAAGTTTTTGATGTGGGCCTCGATGAAGTGGATCCATCCCTGCGGCGTCGTGCCAAGACGATCAACTTTGGAATAATTTATGGCCAAAGCGCGTTCGGACTTGGTAACCAGCTTAAAATTCCCCAAAAGGAAGCAAAAAAATATATTGATGCTTATTTCGAGCGTTATCCAGGAATTGGGACTTATATGGAGAGAACTAAGGATTTTGCGCGTTCTCATGGATTTGTTGAAACGATATTTGGGCGACGATGCCATGTATCGGCTATCGCAGATAAGAACCCCACTCGACGCAACTATGCCGAGCGCCAGGCGATCAATGCGCCCATCCAGGGTTCTGCTGCAGATATTATAAAAAGGGCGATGATTCGAATGCCAGCCGCACTCTTTGATGCTGGACTCAGCGCGAAAATGCTTCTCCAGGTTCATGACGAACTGTTGTTTGAGGTGCCTGAAGCCGAACTTGACCTAACTATTGAGGTAGTTTCCAAGACCATGGAAGGTGCGGCACTCCCGGCTCGGGAGCTTATGGCACCGCTCATCGTAGATGTGGGGTTTGCAGACAATTGGGCCGAAGCACATTAACAATTGAAAGAACGTGATTGGATCTGGCCTTACCGCGCAAATAAGGTTCGTGGTGATTTCAATTAATTACTTTAATCCATCAGTTTCTGGGGCTTGCGCTATTTTTCGCCCCGGCCTAGCTTCCGCTTCACGTAAATCAGATATTTAATGATAGTTGTTTATTATGACGCTTCATCAACTGAGGATTTTTTGGGCGGTTGCTCATGCGAAATCCTTTACCAAGGCGAGCAAACTTCTTGGCCTGGCACAGCCCTCGCTGTCTCAGCAGATCTCTAAACTTGAGAAGGACGTCGGCACCCAGTTGTTCAATCGCGACCGGAACCAGATGAATCTTACTGATGCCGGTAGTTTTCTTGCACGCAAAACCGAACTCATTCTATCGAGTGTGGAGGAGGCAACAGTCGGCCTTAGGGAATTCTCTGAAGGTTCTCGTGGCGTGATAGCGGTCGGTGCGCTTAGCTCGATTGCACGAAATTTGATCCCGAAAGCAGTTTATAGGCTTGCTGAGGTTTTTCCAGATGTGGAACTGGATATTCACGAGACGGCACCGGCGGAAGCCCTGGACTTGCTCTACGGTAGGCGTCTAAACATTGCTATGTTGGCAACGGACTCGATAGCTAGTTCAAGTTCTTCCTTCCACCAAACTGCGATCGTCACCGATCCTTATGTCTTGGCAGTGCCACGAGGCATAGACTTGTCGAACATTGAAAACGTGGAAAAGGATTTGGGGACGCCAGAGCGCACAGTGATCAACAGCACGATCCAGTTTAATTTTGGTAGCCAGCATAAGCGCAGAATCGAGGAGTGGTACCAGCGTGTACTCCCCCACTACCGTGTGGTTGGGCAGACGCGCACATACGAAGTGGCTCTTTCTATGGTCCAGGAAGGCTTAGGTGTTGCCGTTGTCCCAGCTCTGACAGCCATTGTGGGGCCCGACAGTAGCTTCGAGGTTACCCTTTATCGGACAACGTTGCCGGATCGAGAAATCGTGGCGCTTACGCCGTCTCAATACGTTCGGGTCGAGCCTTATGCGTGTTTTCTCAAGGTGTTACAGGAAGTTGGAAAAACTCTGGTGCTACCTCCATTGCAGGACGTCCCGCCGTTAATGAAGGAGCTGTGAGGGCCATTTGGATTCCTAATAGCCGATATAGATATTCGCTTTCACGAGAATGGGTATTGTGGTGGCTCGTTTAATTGGGAATTGCCCCGGTAGTTTGATTGAGTTGGGAGAGTATTATGTGGACGAAGCCAGTAGTTCTTGAAGTGGCCGTTGGTCTCGAAATCAACTGCTACGCTTGCGCCGACCTGTAGGTCGACACGAGTTTTAAGAGTTTTCGTCCGCCGGGCCTTGTGCCCGGCGGATTTGCTTTGGGGTCTTCTTGGGACGTCTGAGAATTCCGATATCCGTGTATTCAGAAGTCCGAAACCCGCCCGTTTTTCTCCCAATCTCCGTAACGTGTTGGCTCGGGACCCTGTGGCCCTCCAGTCTCGGTCGGCAATTTGCCTAGTGGCTTTGGTCTTTCGCGGATTACAGATGGGCAAGGCCGTTTCCCGGCTTTGCGTTTGATCTGTGGTTTTGTCTCTGTATTTTTCATTTATCGCGAGATGTGCGCTACGGTTCGAGAGAGTGCTGACATCACAGCGTGTTGCCCAAAATGTTCGGACGCAGGAGCCCGGACCGCACTTGTCTTCTATTTATTGTCTGCTGACAAAAAGAAGGAGGGAAAATGTCTACTTCCAATCCGCACGCGCTTTATATTAGGTCACAATTGAGTTTTTGAGCAACCGAATTGCCATGGTCCTATCGTCTATATCAACTCGGTTGGTCACCCTTCAACTTATCGATGCCATACTACGCCGCCATAGATCGCTTGATGAGGCTGCAGCTAGTCACAAAATGTTTCCTGAGCTCAGCTATCGGGATAGGGCTTTCGTTTGGCTTCTGGTCTCTACTTGTTTGCGTCGACTCGGCCAGATCGACGATCTTATCGAACAGTGTTTGAGTAGTCCGCTGCCGGATAAGGCGTGGCGTGTGAATGATTTGTTGCGTTTGGGAATAACGCAAATTTTGTTCGTAGGAACTCCACCTTATGCCGCGGTGGATAGTGCCGTGAGCCTGGTAACGAACGATCTGCGTCGTTATCGAAAGCTTGTTAATGCAGTGCTTCGGCGGGTGGCTAGGGAAGGTGCGGCGTGGTGCGCGGCCCAAGATGCTGAGAGACTAAATACTCCGGACTGGTTGTGGGAAAGTTGGTGTGCCAACTATGGTGATCTCGTCGCCCGGCAAATTTCAGCTGCGCATCTGAGGGAAGCTCCGTTGGATATTACTGCTAAAGGTGTTCCTGAGCATTTGGTGAAACAGCTTGGCGCTAACTTATTACCGAGTGGTACGCTTCGTGTCGAACCAGGCGGACCGGTTGGCGACCGACCGGGTTTTGTCGAGGGGCAATGGTGGGTGCAAGATGCGGCCGCCGCGCTACCGGTGGTATTGTTTGGTGATTTAAACAAAAGCCGGGTCATTGATTTGTGTGCTGCCCCGGGGGGTAAGACAGCCCAGCTATGCTCTCGCGGCGCACGGGTTGTCGCGGTAGATCGGTCAATTTCTCGTTTGCGCCTACTCGAGGACAATCTCTCGCGTCTTGGTTTAAGTGCTGAGTTGGTTAATGCGGACGTGAGGGAATGGCGACCAAGCTCGCCCGCAAAGTACGTTTTGTTAGATGCTCCGTGTACGGCAACCGGAACTATTCGCCGGCACCCAGATATCCTTCACATAAAGAACAGGAATGACGTTGAACATGCCATTGCCATTCAAGATCGACTACTTGACTCGGCAATTGCGATGCTGGAGCCAGGCGGCCTTCTGGTTTTTGCTACCTGCTCGTTGCAACCTGAAGAAGGTCTAGAACGAGTGGCCAACTTGTTGGTGCGTCAACCGGAGCTTCAGCGTGTTCCCCTGTCATCGGATGAGTGTGATTATTTAGCTCCTTTCATCACGGATGAGGGCGATCTCCGCACTTTTCCCAGTCACCTGGAGGATCAAGGTGGGATGGATGGTTTCTACGCCGCACGCTTGAAGCGCGTGTAGTTTACTGTTACGTGAGGCCCATGCATAGGCAGGTGCGAATCGCTCCCTCGATTCTTGCAGCGGACTTCGCTCGTTTGGGTGAAGAGGTGCGGGCAGTTACGAAAGCGGGGGCAGACTTAATCCATGTGGATGTCATGGATGGTCATTTTGTCCCCAACATTACTGTCGGCCCCGGTTTGGTTAAAGCTTTGCGTCCGCATAGTGCGAAACCGTTTGATGTCCATCTCATGATTGAACCAGTTGACCCTTTCATATCAGCATTCGCAGATGCTGGTGCAGACATAATCACGGTACACGTAGAAGCCTGCCCACACTTGGAAGTGACCTTGCAGCTGGTTAAAGCTATGGGGAAAAAGGTAGGGGTCTCCATTAATCCAGGTACGCCGGCGACCACTATTGCACCAGTAATTGGATGTATCGATTTGGTGTTGGTAATGTCCGTAAATCCGGGATTCGGTGGGCAGAGTTTTATGGACGCACAGCTGGAAAAAATCAGACAGTTCCGGAATATGATCGATGACAGTGGACGAAAGATTGATCTGGAAGTCGATGGTGGAATCAATTGTGATACTGCGCCGCAGGCGATTGCAGCAGGCGCCGATATTTTGGTTGCCGGGACAGCAGCATTTGACGGGGGGCAAAATTTTTATGCAAAGAATATTTTGCAGTTGCGATCAGGAACATCCGTTGCATGAGTGCGTTGGTAAAGGGTGTCATTTAGAATCGCATATATACCCATGACGGCATGTGAGACGGGATTCGCGTGACCATGGGGATTCGCAATGCGGTTTACGGTAGCTCAGTATACCGATTGTCGCTGATGGGGCGAACGGCCAATGAGCTAAACTTTGTTCCCAATGATCCATGGCCGATCGACCCAAAGCGTGCTGAAGCACTATTTCATGGTAATTACGCGTTTGTTGGGCAGGAGCTCCGAAGCCCGCACGGGGCGCCATGGCTCCCCGATAGAATCTCAGAGGATTGGCTTGCGGCTTTGCATGGATTCGAGTGGTTGCGAGACTTGAAGGGCCACGGAGGAGAGGCTGCACAACATCTTGCCCGCGCCTTGGTAGCTGACTGGGTGGATAGTTGTGATCAGTGGAGGCCCGTGGTCTGGCGGCCGGATGTGCTGGGGCAACGTTTGGCGGCTTTTTTGATACATGCGCCGTTCTTGCTTGCTGGGAGTACCGAGGATTTCGCAAAGACTTTCTATCAAAGCTTATCTCGACAGACCCGCCACCTCTCGCGGGTGGTCGACCAAGATGTTTCGGGCGCACGACGTATCACGGCGATTCGCGGTTTGATCTACGCGATGTTATGCCTGTCATCAGCTCCGCAGAACCTTGCAGCGGCACTTAAGTTATTGGATCGCGAACTAGAATTTCAAATTTTACCTGATGGCGGGCACATTGAACGATCTCCCAAGCAACAGTGCAGGGTGCTCGGGGACGTCGGTGATGTAAGAGCCCTACTAACCTCAGCCGGTGAACCTGTGTCGCAGCAGCTTATTCAAAGCCTTGATCGGATGGCACCCATGTTGCGGGGGCTCCGCCATGGCGACGGCGGGTTAGGTTGTTTCAACGGGAGCTCCGAGGGAAATTCGGCCCTAATTGATGCCGCGCTTGAAATCTCTCAGGCAGACGGGCAGGCCCTGACCAATGCACCACACACCGGGTACCAGCGTGTGACTGCTAATAAAGTGCTTGCGATTATGGACACCGGTCCGGCTACATTAGTGGATGCTCAACTTCATGCTGGTGCGCTGAGCTTCGAAATGAGCGTCAACAAGGAACGTTTGGTAGTCAACTGTGGCCCTTATCGTGGCGAGGATAACGAGTGGCGCGAAGCGATGCGTCGAACAGCTGCGCACTCTACGGTTACGATCAATGGTGTGAACTCAAGCATGCTGTCACGCACGGGTCTTGGATTTCAGCCTCCGCTCACTAAGAGCGTGCGGGAGGAGCAGTCTGGTTCGGTTTGGCTTGATGCCACTCATGATGGTTATGCCGAACGTTTCGGACTGAGGCACCAGCGACGTCTATATGTTGATGCCGATGGAGAAAGTCTGCGTGGGGAGGATCGCATTGAATCAATCGACGGGACATCTTTGGAGAAACGGGAGTTGCGGCCACTGGCTGCACGTTTCCACCTTCACCCAAGTGTTCGGGCATCTCTCGTTAAAAGCAATCAAGCTGTTCTGTTGCGCTTGCCCAGCGGCCAGGGGTGGCAGTTTCATGCCCACGGTGGTGTTATAGCGATTCATGACAGTGTCTATTTCGGCGTCGGTAATTTGCGTCGAAGGACTGAACAGATCGTATTGTCATCCACGACGGATTCGGAATTGCGTGTACTGAAGTGGGCTTTTCGGCGCATTGTTGGGCCAAGTTCAAGATAAGCAGAGGCCCAATATTGAGGATCTGTAAAGATTTGTGTAGGGGAGGGTGACCCAACATGTTCACCATCGTGCAGTGGCTCTGACTTACTTTTTTAAATTCTAGTCACTTTTTAGGGAGAAATACGATGTTCGTAGAGCAAAGGACGTACACACTGGTTCCTGGCAGTCAAGGCGAATGGATAGAGACATATCAAAAACACGCTCTAGAAATACAAACTGAAATTCTGGGCCGGTTGATAGGATATTTTACCACTGAGTTCGGAGCATTGAATCAGGTTGTACACATGTGGGCTTACGATAGTTTTGAGGAACGTGCTAAGCGGCGCAAGCAACTATTTCAAGACCCCCGCTGGCTCGAATTCATCCCTAAGGTCCGTCCGTTGATTGTCAATCAGGAAAGTAAAATACTGATGCCCACGCCTTTCTCGCCGATCCGATAGAATTCGTCACGGTCGATTATTCAGCGGCAGCTTCAAGCAAGGATGCTTTTGTTTTAAATGCCGTAGTTTCTTTGTGGCTGACAAATATTGCTAATAGGGCCGGCACCATCAACAACGTAAGTACCGCTGACAACGATAGACCGCCGATCACCACAGAACCTAGGCCCCGGTACAGTTCGGAGCCGGCTCCTGGAACTAGCACCAATGGAAGCATGCCGAACACGCTGGTGAGCGTCGACATAAAGATTGGGCGCAGTCTGTTGCGAGTAGCTTCAAGAATTGAGTCTCGCACCTCCATCGCATCTGTTCTTATGTGATAAAGGGTTTGGTGGACCAATAGGATAGCGTTGTTGACAACGATTCCAACGAGAATTGTAAATCCTAAAAGTGTGAGCATATCCAGCGGTTGGAAATACAAAAGATTTAGTAGACCCAGACCAAAAACTCCTCCAGCCAGCGCCGTGGGAACCGACAGCATAATTATTGATGGATATAGAAAGCTTTCGAACAAAACAGCCATCAACAAGTAAACAATAACAATTGCGACAAACAGATTAACCATCATTGCTTCAAACGTTTGACTGAGTTGATCTGCCGTTCCAGACAAGCCCAGGGTAACCCCCGCTGGAACACCGTCGGCAGTAATTTTCTCAATCACTTGAGTTCGGACCTTCTCTATTGCCTCCTCCAAAGCCACGGCGGGGGCAGGCATGATTTGTAGTGTGATTGTCCGCTCACGTTCCAGGTGGCGAACTTCCGTTGGTCCCGAGGTAATTTCTATGTCAGCAAGGGAACTCACAGGCAATATTCGTCCATCCGCTGTAACTACTGGCAGATTCTCCAGCCCTTGGGTGCGATCGATCTTGTCTTCTAGGCCACGCAGCGTCAGGTCTATGCGGCGTCCATCTACAGTGATCTCGGCTACACGGAGGCCATCATTAAACGCGTCGATGCTTTGGCCTAAGGCCAGTGCGTCAACACCATTGTCGGCTAGTCGGACCCTATTCGGGTAAAGACGCACTTCGGGCGCTCCCAGTACAAGGCCGGGTTTTGGCCGCATTTGGTGTCCGCCAGAACGTGGAAAGACAGCACCAACGAGGCCCGCTGCTTTCTGCGCGACAGATACTATTGCCTCTAGATCCGGTCCGGAGATATCCAATGCCACGGTTCTTGCGCCACCGATTTCGCGGCTGAATAAACTGGGCTGGTTAAAAAATCCAAACGTGCCGGGCTCATCGTATAGAGTTCCTGTCAATACCGGAATGAGTTCTGCAACACGTGTTCTGTCGACAGCACCGGCGCCGAAGAACGCCATATTGGGGAGCGCTACAAAAAAGAAATTCCCGATCTTTGGTGGTTTCCCGGGTTCTGCAATAGGCCCGGTCTCGCTTGACCAAAGATGGCGCACCTTGTCTTCAATTCTAGTGGCGATGCTGTTCATTGTGTCTAGGTTGTATCCCGGAGGAGGCAGCATGACCCCAAAAATTAGATTGCGATTACCTTCTGGCAAGTACTCTAATTTGGGGAGTAAAAGGTAGCTTGCAGTTCCCGTCCCAAACACCAGCCCAATGACAACCAATGCAGAGGCAACGCGGCTTTTGGTGATCAGTCGTGTATAATCCATCAAAAGTTTGGCAAACCCACGTGCCACGCTATCGATTATGGGTAGTGATATTCGGGAGGCAGGGGGCCTAGTATCTTTCAGCAAACGCTTTGACAGAGCTGGGATCATGGTAATGGAAACCAGCAATGACATCAGCACAGCGACAGATATGGCAACTGCAATGTCTCTAAATAACTGCCCCGCTTCTAGTTGCATGATCAGTATTGGCACGAAGACTAGGACCGTGGTTAACGCAGACACTAGAACCGCCGACCATACCTGACGCGTTCCTTGGAGCGCGGCTTCCCGAGACGATAGGCCGTTTTCCCGGTGTCGAAATATATTTTCAAGTACGACAATTGCAGCATCCACAACCATACCAACGGCAAAAGCAATGCCTGCCAGGGAAATTACATTGATTGACCGCCCCATAGCCGCCATCGCAACGAATGAAGCCACTACCGACACCGGGATCGCCATCGACACGATGAGGGTAGCCCTGAATGAGCGCAGGAAGGCAATAAGAATTAGGACAGCAAAAGTACCGCCCACGTAAATATTTTGTTGGACAAGAGAGATAGCGGAATTGATATATATGGTTTCATCATAAACCTGTGCGATCGTTAGGCCCGCTTGTGGCACGGCAAAGTCATTTAACTCTTCAATGGCCTGGTAAATTCCATCCATTGTCGCTATGACGTTTGCGCCGGTGGCTCGAACGGCATTGATCGCAATCGCTTCATCTCCAAGGAAACGAATTTTGGCCCTTGGTTCCTTGAAGGTGAATCTGACGTCGGCTACGTCGCCGATTGTGACTCTTCCGATGCCACCAGGAGTTTCGGTACCGGCACTTGTGAGAACCACGCTACGAATTTGGTCAACGGTTTGTAGTTCACCTTCTGTGCGAACTATGTACCGACGCTTCCCTTCCTCGATATCTCCGGCTGAAATGGAGGCGTTTGCACGTCTGAGCGCTGAAACAAGGTCAGGTACTGTTATGCGGTATCGGGCTAGCTTGTCCGGATCGACTATGATTCGCATTTCATTTTCGCTGCCGCCGTACACGTTTGTGCGCGATACTCCAGTCACGCGTTCCAAGCGGTCTTGGATTATGTTTTCCGCAAAATCGCCATAACTTTCCAAGGCTCGATTGTTGCCGGGAAGCCTACGTACGATGAACCATGCAATGGGATTGTCTTCCAGTCCCGAAGTGTCTATGAGCGGCTCGTTGGCTTCTTCAGGATAATCGGAGATTTGGTTGAGTCGGTTTGAGACCATCAGAAGCGACTTGTTCATGTCACTGTCGATTTCAAACTCAAGTGTTAGAATTCCACGCCCGTCCTGTGAGCGACTTTCTATTTTGCTCACTCCTTGAACGCCCTTAAGTAATTCCTCCTGGCGATTGATGACTTCCCGTTCTATCTCAATGGGTGAGCCCCCGGCCCAATAAGTGGTAACCGTGATGACAGGTTTCCGAACGTCCGGTGTCAGCTGGATGGGAATGCGTTGCAGAGCCAGCATACCGAAAATCAGAATCATCAGCACCGCTGCAACCACAGCAATAGGTCTTTCAATGGCAAGCCGGATTAGGCCCATTTATTCTTCGCTTCCAATTCGCAAGGCTTGGCCCGGCCGTAGACGCTCGTTACCTCGAATTACAACTGTTTCTCCTGATTCAAGCCCGGACAGAACTTCAAAGCGTGGGCCAATCGCCTCACCCAGTTCCACCGGCCGGATTTGTGCGGCATTTTCTTCGTCCACGACGTAAACCAAGGACATCCCTTGACGTTTGAGTACGGCATCTTTGTGGACGGTTACTACCTCGCGGGGCACACCTAGT
>CAJWOI010000043.1 GCA_913044255.1 uncultured Alphaproteobacteria bacterium | reverse complement strand
TGCCACGCGATCGGCGCACGGATCTATTGCGGCGTGGCAGGAAGTCTGTGTCTATCGATCTCAAACATGTCAAGGGCATTGAAACGGTGATGCGCCTTACTGAGGATGCGGATGTGCTTGTGGATCCGTTCCGACCTGGGGTCACTGAGAAGCTGGGTATTGGCCCCGAAGAATGCTTTCCCAGAAATAAAAAATTAATCTATGCGCGTATGACGGGCTGGGGCCAAACTGGGCCGCTGGCACTTGCTGCGGGGCACGACCTTAACTATCTCTCGCTTACTGGGATAGTCCATGCCATTGGCCCGAAGGAATTGCCGACGCCTCCATTGAACGTGGTTGCGGATATGGGGGGCGGCGCGATGTCTATGGCACTTGGTATCTTGGCAGGTGTCTATGAAGCAAGAAATTCTGGAGAGGGACAGGTCATTGATATCTCAATGACGGAAGGTTCCGCGTATTTGGCGCTAGCTATGTACGGTATGGCAGCAGTTGGTGACTATTCCCATGAACGCCAGGACAATATACTTGACGGTGGTGCCCCATTTTATCGTTGCTATGAGACAAAGGACGGAAAATTCATTTCTGTAGCGTCAATAGAGGCTAAATTCTACGATTTACTCCTGGAAAAAACAGGCCTAAAGGGCCAAAAAACCCTTCCGGCACAGCATGATAAAGCCCATTGGCCGGAGATGCACCTTCGTTTTGAGTCGATATTTAAAACCAAGACAAGGGATGAATGGTGCGAAATCATGGAAGGGTCAGACGTTTGCTTTGCGCCCGTCCTAACGTTTAACGAAGCGCCAAACCACCCGCACAATCAAGCACGTAACACGTTCGCCGATGTCGAGGGTGTTTTTCAACCAAATCCTGCTCCTCGTTTTAGTCGAACTCCAGGTTCAGTGAAAGGTTCAGCGCCGGGATACGGCCAAAACACGCGTGATGGTCTCTTGGAATGGGGATTTAGGGAGGCAGAGATAGATAGCTTAGAGGAGGAAAATATAGTTGGATGGCAGGAGGGGGACTAGAATCCTGAACGTCACATCGGGGATATCGGCGAAGATTTAGTCGCCCTTTTCATCATGCACCGTTGGGTTTTCTTTTCCAAGAAGCCACCCAAATAGGATGGTTGCGAGAACTGCGCCGATCAGTTGGGCGACGATAAAAGCGGGAACATCGTTCAAAGCAATGCCGGAAAAAGTATTTGTGAAAGTGCGCGCAATAGTAACGGCTGGATTTGCAAACGACGTTGACGAAGTGAACCAGTAACCGGCAGTGATGTACAGACCTACGGCATAGCCCGTAACATCGGGTCTAAACCGAACGCAACCCAGAATTGTGGCTACCAAACCAAATGTGGCTATTGTTTCCGCGAGATATTGTCCAAACCCACTACGTTCGTTTGTGGAAAGTTGGGCGAGTGGAAGGTCAAACATCGCGTGCGCGGCCAACATACCGAGTATGCCGGCGATAATTTGTGTCACGATATAACATGCAGCTTGGGGAGGCGTAATTTTTTTTCGTATCAGGAACGATAATGTGACTGCCGGATTGAAGTGAGCTCCCGATACAGGTCCAAAAACTATAATTAGCACTGCTAACATCGCACCAGTAGCAATAGTATTACCAAGTAATGCAATCGCATCATTTCCGGCTGAAAGTGTTTCTCCCATTATCCCTGAGCCGATAACAGCGGCGAGCAACAATGCCGTTCCTATGGCCTCACCAACTAGGCGCCGTGGCATGTCAAATAGGTTCATTGGTAGGTCCCTTTAATTCGGTGCAGTTCTGAAATGATCAAGTTCAAGTGCTGCAGATCCATCAACCTCAGAAAGGTATTGGTGCTGAGTTTATCACCCATTGGTAAATTTTAGGTGCACTACTGAAATCAGATATTGCTGCGAAAACCAAAACTACTAAGTTTGAAATATTCCTTTTTACAATTAAGACAAGGGTTTGCAGAGGGAATCAGTTGACGATGCCGAAAACCTGTCCCACGATGAGGTTCGGGAGCGGCTGGTTGCCTGAGTTTCATAAGACAGTTGGATAATCGTGTCTACACGGGGGAATGGACTATGGTACAGACAAAACGGTCACGCCGTCAGTTTTTAAGGGCCGTGACGGCTGCTGGGGCGGCCGCGTTCGCCATGCCATATGTTAAGACAGCTAGCTCGGCAGGAACGTTGCACGTGGGTGCATGGGATCATTGGGTGCCAGGTGCAAATGCAGTGCTCCGCACAATTTGTGAAGATTGGGGTGCTGCCAATGGTATCGAGGTGACTGTTGATTTCATTACTTCGATTGGAAATAAATTATTGTTAACCGCGCAGGCGGAATCACGGGCGAAGACAGGACATGATATTTACGTGCAGCCACTTTGGTTTCCGTCCATGTTTCGGCATCGATTGGAGCCAGTCGATGATGTGGTTGAAGATATCATTTCGGAGCATGGTGCTCTCAGTCCATCGGCCAAATTTCTGGCTTACCTAGATAATGCATGGCTTGCTTCACCGTCGCCGCAAGGTTCACTGAATTATGCGTCTGTGTCCCGTCTCGACTTATACGAAAGGTATGCGGGAGTGGACTTAAAATCAATTTTCCCAGGCAGTGATACGCGTGACCCGGCATTAGTGGAAAGCTGGACCTATGATGCATTTCTTGATGCTGCGGCAAAACTTCATGCAGCCGGGACATCGTTTGGGGCTCCGATAGCGCCAACTCCCGATGGAAACCAGTGGTTGGGTGCTCTGTTCGCAGCGTATGGTGCGGAGGTCGTAAGTGAGTCCGTTGATATCACTGTCGATTCAGATGAAATCCGTACGGTGTTAGAATATCTATCTCGGCTGACCCAATATATGCCTGAAAGCGTGTACGCGTGGGACGATGCCAGCAACAATCGCTGGCTGATTTCTGGGAAGGGTTCGGTAATTTTCAACCCGCCATCTGCTTGGGCCGTAGCGAATCGCGATAATCCGGAGGTCGCAAAACAGGTTTGGCACCATGATGCTCCGCGCGGTCCGAAAGGCCGCTTCCGCGCTGACACGCCATTCTTTTGGGGAATTTGGGACTTTTCAGAAAACATATCTGCTGCCAAAGATTTATTACGTTACGTGGCAAGACGAGATGTCGTCGATACGTTGGTATCGGCAGCACAAGGGTTCGATATTCCTCTGATCATTTCCCACTACAAAAGCAACGACTTGTGGGACAAATCAAAGCCGCCGAAAGGGGTGCTTTACAATTATCCCATAAGGGGTGATGAACAACCGATGGCGGCGGGTTATCCGGCACCCCCTGAATATGCCGCGCAAATAAGTGCGCAAGGCATTCTCCCCAACTTGGTTGCGCGCGTCACTCAAGGCGGTGACTCATTCGATGATGCGATTGGCTGGGCGGAAAATGAATTACAAGGAATTATGCGCAGGTAAATTGCAGGCAGTAAGGCTATCAGTATGACAGTCAGTGGGGTCTCCAGAGAGTTTCCTAAACCACAGCCTTCCATTCGTGGAGGTGCGTTTTATCTTTGGTTAAGACAGCGTTCTACCATTGCGGTGATGATGTGTTTTCCACTTTTGGCACTCATCACTTGTTTGGTTGCATATCCGTTCGCCTATTCCATTTACCTTTCGATGTTGAATAAAGCTGAGACTGCATTCGTCGGATTTGGCAATTTCCTCTTTCTATTCAAGCGAGAGACATTCTGGCTTGTGGTTCAACAATCAATTCTGTTCGCATTGGTGGCGGTCATATTTAAGGCATTGATCGGCTTCATTGCAGCACACGCCGTAAATACTATTCCGAGCAAAGGTCAGCGGAAATGGCGCGGTATGATGCTGGTGCCATGGGTAATTCCCCCTGCTCTTTCAACGCTTGGTTGGTGGTGGCTGTTCGAACCTACCTACAGCGCTTTTAACTGGCTACTCGAAGAATTTGCGGTACCTGCGGTACCTTGGTTAAGCGATGTTTTTTGGGCTCGGTTTTCAGTCATCCTGGTAAACGTATGGGTCGGGGCGCCTTTTTTTCTGATTATGTACTTAGCTGCACTCAAATCCATTCCAGGAGAATTATATGAGGCTGCATCCATCGATGGGGCGAGCGCGTGGCAGAAATTAGTTCACGTCACCTTGCCGATGATGCGCAATATCATAGCCATTACTATACTTTTTTCGATCATTGTGACATTTGCAAATTTCGATATCGTGCGAGTCTTGACACAGGGAGGTCCCCGTAACTCAACGCATTTGTTTTCCACGTATGCATTTAGGGTGGGTATTGAGTCTGGGGACATACCTCTCGGTGCGGCCGTCTCATTATTTATGTTCCCAGCTCTTGCCATCTTGGCGTTCGTGATTTTGCGCAATGTACGCCAGCGTACGGTGAGCATATGACCAATATCGTGAGGAATAACGGTGCCCTGAGCGCCTTGCTGGGTTCAAAAACCAGTCTTCATGCAAACCGCCGCTGGGCATTATTTGCATCATACGCTTGCTTAATTATCTTCGTGATCTTTTTTCTCTGCCCACCATTCTACATGCTGGTGACATCACTAAAGACAAACGCGGAAATTGCCAATTTGGCGACGAATCCGTGGCTTATCGAGCAGGGCATTACTACTGAACATTACACGCACTTGCTTACTGAAACAGCGTTCCTCATCTATTTTAAAAATACGGTTATTGTGGCTACTTTCGTGGTTGCGATCACTATGGTGATTAGTGTCCTAGCGGCTTATGCGCTCTCAAGGTTAAGTTTCTGGGGTTCGGGTGTGATTGCAACTGGTGTGTTCCTTGTCTATTTAGTGCCCGACTCACTTTTGTTTATCCCCTTGTTCAAGATCGTCGGTGGGTTAGGTCTTCTAAATTCGTATTGGGTATTGGTGCTGGTGTACCCAACGCTGACTGTTCCTTTTTGCACTTGGATCATGATTGGTTATTTTGCATCCATTCCGAAGGAACTGGATGAGGCCGCTTTAATCGACGGCGCAAACCATATGCAGATGTTATTAAAGGTATTCATTCCAGTAGCATTACCAGGTCTTATCGCAGCTACAATTTTTGCATTTACGGTGTCATGGGCGTCGTTTCTTTATCCGCTTGCCTATATTTATAGTGATAATCAAATGGTGCTGACAGTCGGCACTGTGACCACTCTAATCAAAGGAGATGTATTCCACTGGGGTGGCTTGATGGCTGGGGCATTGTTGGCGGCAGCGCCCCCCGTGATTTTGTATGCTTTTTTGATGGATTACTACATCGCAGGACTAACTTCTGGCGCTACAAAAGGTTGAGGTAATATGGCTGACGTTTCTCTCACCAAGCTGCATAAGAGTTTTGACCGTACCGAAGCTGTGTGTGGCATCGATCTTGAAATTGCAGATAATGAATTTGTAGTACTGGTTGGGCCTTCTGGCTGCGGGAAAAGTACCACGCTGCGAATGATTGCGGGGCTGGAGGAAATTACCAAGGGTGATATCCGGATTGGTGGCGAACTAGTGAATGATGTTCCGCCCAAAGACCGGGATATCGCTATGGTATTCCAGAATTATGCGCTTTATCCACACATGACGGTATTTCAAAATATGTCCTTTGGTTTGCGCCTAAGGAAGTATCCCAAAAAGGAGATCCAGAGGCGTGTGGAAGATGCAGCCCAGGTGCTTGGAATTTCGGAGCTATTGCAGCGGCGGCCAAAACAGTTGTCGGGTGGGCAGCGACAGCGAGTGGCTATGGGCCGGGCAATTGTCAGAAATCCACGGGTGTTCTTATTTGATGAGCCGCTCAGTAATCTTGATGCCAAACTTCGTCAACAAATGCGGATCGAAATCAAACGGGTCCACCAACACCTGAAAACAACCACGGTATACGTCACCCACGATCAGGTCGAAGCTATGACACTGGCGGATCGTGTGGTGGTGATGAACAATGGATTGATAGAGCAAGTGGGGACCCCAGGTGATCTATATCACCAGCCACGCACTCGTTTTGTTGCAGGTTTTATTGGCTCTCCTGCAATGAATTTTCTGGATTGTAAGCTGGAACGAAACTCCGGAAACTTGGAGGTAAAACTGGGGGATATGTCAACTCTTCAAGTTCCGGCCGATCGCGGCTCCCGCTACGAGCCTTGTGTTGGCCGTGGTCTTGTGTTTGGGATTAGACCTGAGCATGTTCACGAAAAACGCGCGGGCGAGGACGCTTTCGCGGAGGTAATGGTCAACTTTATCGAACCCTTGGGGATGGAGACAATGGTGTACTTCACGGTCAATGGGGTTGAACTCTGTGGCAGAGTATCGCCTGACGCAGATCCACGACCGGGCCAAACTATCCCCTTAACAATTGACATGGGCAAAATGCATCTGATTGATTCTGAGACCAATCTGGTGCTGTGACCAAAGAACTGCTGTTTTTGTCGGTATGCTGGGGGGCACTCGTACAGCAGAAACACAAATCGGTCTTAGAGAGGGGTAACGAGCTACCAAATTCATCTCGTTTGTTTGACCAGTACCGCGTATTTTTCAATAATCAATAAAGTGTCTCGATCGTTTCCCCGTAGTGCTCAATGATTTTGTGGCGGCGGTTTTTCATTGTTGGTGTGAGCATTTCGTTCTCGACGGTGAAAGGCTGCTCGGCCAGAGCAAAGCGGCGAATTTGTTCAATAACCGAAAGGCTTTTGTTGGCACGATGAACTGCGTCGGAAATGGCGTCCCGGCGTCTCAAGTCGTTCGGCGTTTGTTTGAGTTCTGCCACATCATCGTTTGTTTTCAGCCACTCCTTACGTAAATCTTGGGATGGGACCAATATTCCCACTAGGTGCTTGCGTTTATCACCAATCACTATTGCCTGTTCGATTTCTGGTTCGAGACAAAGAATTCCCTCGACTCGTTGTGGCGAAATGTTGTCACCTCCAGACAGGACAATGATATCTTTTTTTCGGTCCGTAATAGTGATGTATCCGTCCGCATCGATTTCTCCGATATCGCCGGTATGAAGCCATCCACCACGTAGAGCTTCGTTCGTAATTTTTGGCTGAGCCCAATAACCAGTCATCAATAGTGGTCCTCGGACAAGGATTTCTCCATCGTCGGCCAGTTGTACTTCCACGTGAGCTAGGGGTGGACCGACTGTATCGAGTTTGATTTTTGAAGACGGGTTGCAACTGATTACCGGCGCTGCTTCGGTCTGTCCATATCCCTGTAAAAGACGCAGGCCTAGTGCAGAAAAAAATATGCCTACATCGAAGTTAAGAGGTGCTCCGCCGGAGACCATTGCTTTTAGTCGTCCGCCAAAACGCCCCTTTACTTTGTCGCGCACTAATTTATCTACCAGTTTATCGAGTAGACGCTCATGAACTGGTAATGTTCCACCGAGAGAGTAGGATTTTCGACCCAGGTATATGGCCAGTTTGAAAAGTTTTTCTCTAAGGCCTCCTGCCCGCTGCACACCGTCAAGAATTTTTAGTCTCATGACTTCGTAGAGACGGGGGACACTCGTCATAAGGGTCGGACGCACTTCCGTTAGGTTCGAGGAGAGCTTGTCGAGCCCTTCCGAGTAATAAATTTGAGCGCCAATGGAAATAGGAAACATTAATCCACAGCTATGTTCGTATGAATGGGATAGAGGTAGAAAAGAGAGAAACACTTCATCTTCAAGTCCGAGAGCAAGCAATAAATTGTAGGCGCCGACACAATTGCAAAGTATCGAACGATGACTGAGCATCACTCCTTTTGGTGTGCCTCCGGTGCCGGAGGTGTAAATCAGGCACGCTAACGAATCAGGTTGTATCGAAGCGGCTTCACTTATTAAATTGTTTGGCTGAGAATTTCCGTGGTCGAGAGCATCCCGCCATAAAGTGGTTGTTATATGACTGCCTGCGTTCTCATGTAGTGCCTCGATCGAGATGACCCGTTTGAGAAGGGGTGCTTCAGTCGCCGCATGCAGTAGAGATGTTGCCAGTTTAGCGGTCGAGACTATAGCAATAACTGCTCCGCTGTCAGTGAGGATATGCTTGTGATCATTCGGTGTGTTAGTTACATAGGCGGGGACCGTAACGCCTCCGGCCGCCATGATCGCAAAATCAGCAATTGCCCATTCCGGTGAATTATCAGCCACCAATACTACTCGGTCGCCGTCTGTTAACCCGTACGCACGCAGCGCACGGGCGAGGCTGCTAACTTGCTCCGATGCGTCGTGCCAACTGATCGATTGCCAAGCGTCGTCACGTTTCGCCCACAGGAAAGGCGCACTTTCCTTACTTTGCGCCTGATCAAAAAACATCGCTACCAAGTTAGGCCAATGATCCAGTTCCATGGTGCCTACGCTCCTTGCCTCTGCCGTCTTAACGAGAGCAACCAGTTTAGCAGATTATTCGACTTAAGGGCTTGGCGATCGTAGGGAGGCTTCTAAAATGCGAAGTGTATCAAGGGGGCGGCAGATATGGCTGAGGCAAATGAGAGGGCGAATGGGTCACCCAATCAAGAATTACCGGAGTGGAATTTGGTCGATCTGTTTCCTGGGATCACATCTCCTGACGTGAAGGCGTCCTTGAAAAAGTCTGCAAAAATTGCTGAGAGTTTGGCGGACCGCTATCGAGGTCATTTACGTCATCTTAGTGGTGATAAGATGGCGGAATTAGTTGAGAACTATGAATCCCTTCAGGACAGTCTTGGTCGTATTATGAGTTATTCCCAGCTGGTATACGCTGCCGACATGAACGAGCCTGATATTGGCCAGTTTTTTCAAACCATGCAGGAGCGGTGTAACGAAATTTCCACAAAGCTCCTATTTGTCACCCTTGAGTTGAATCGAATCGAGGATAGCGATTTGGCTGACTTAATGGAAACGCCTGCCTTGTCTAAATACCGGCCATGGATACGAGATCAGCGTGTTTTCCGACCGTACCAATTGTCTGATGATGTCGAGGCTGTATTTCATGAAAAACATGTTGCTGGTCGTGGAGCCTGGACCCGTTTGTTTGATGAAACTGTCGCTGGATTGAATTTTACTTACGATGGTAAGTCTCTCAACAGCTCTGAGGCTTTCGATCTTCTGTCATCTCCCGACGGCGGGGCGCGACAGGGCATCGCAGCAGAGATTTCGCGCATTCTTAAAAAGAATATTCGCGTTTTGACCCTAATTACTAACACATTGATCAAAGATAAAGAGATCGAAGATCGTTGGCGAAATTTTCCCTTACCCATTTCGTCGCGTAATTTAGAAAACATGGTCGAGGACGACGTGGTGGAAGCACTAATCGTATCCGTTAAAGATAGCTATCCGCGATTGTCGCATCGGTACTATGAGTTAAAGGCTCGGTGGCTGGGCCTCGAGAAGCTTGAATATTGGGATCGGAATGCACCGTTGCCGGAGGATGACGATAGTTGGGTCCCTTGGGAGAATGCAAAACAATCCGTGTTGTCCGCGTATGAGGCTTTTTCACCGACGATGGCAGAGATAGGAGCGCGTTTTTTTGAAAACAACTGGATTGACGCAAGGGTTCGGCTCGGAAAAGCCTCAGGGGCTTTTTCGCATCCTACGGTACCTTCTGCGCATCCTTATATATTGCTCAACTACCAAGGTAGACTCCGTGACGTAATGACGCTCGCCCATGAACTAGGCCACGGTGTGCATCAAGTATTGGCAGCGGAGCAGGGTGCCCTGATGGCGGAAACGCCCCTTACACTGGCCGAAACCGCAAGCGTTTTTGGCGAGCAGTTGACATTTCGAGCCATGCTGAATGACGAGGGAGATCCGGTCCGAAGACGCATTATGCTTGCTGGCAAGGTCGAGGACATGCTGAATACTGTAGTGCGGCAGATAGCATTTTGTGAATTCGAACGCGAGCTCCATGATTTGCGTCCGGAAGGCGAATTAAGTACCGATGAAATCAGTGATGTCTGGATGGGCGTTCAGCGCGCCAGCCTAGGTCCTGGTATCCGCCTACATGACGATTACCGAGTCTACTGGTCCTATATTCCCCATTTCATCCATACCCCTTTTTATGTGTACGCATACGCTTTCGGCGACTGCCTTGTAAACGCGCTGTATGGCGTTTATCAAACGTCTAATGCTGGTTTTGAAGAAAAATATATAAGTCTTCTTTCGTCGGGCGGTGCGAAGCGGCATGGTGAATTGCTAAAACCATTTGGCCTGGATGCCAGTGATCCTAAGTTTTGGAAGAAGGGGCTTGATGTAATCGAAGGATTTGTTGATGAGCTCGAGGAGGTGTTTTAGTCCTCCTATGAGCCATTCTGACGAAAATCGGTTGGCCGGTCGTGTGCTCCGATACGCGAAGGTTTCCAAGAGCGTGGGGGGCCTTGCTGCAAAGCTCGTCGGCGAGCGATATCTGGGTATTTCTATAGATCGCCGTCGTCACGCCGAAGAACTGCGTGAGGCGCTCGGTGGTCTCAAGGGCCCTTTGATGAAGATAGCCCAGTTGGTGTCCACGATTCCAGATGCTCTTCCGCCTGAATACGCGGCGGAACTTCGTCACTTGCAAGCGGACGCACCGTCGATGGGATGGCTTTTTGTTAAACGGCGGATGGCTGGTGAATTAGGCGCGGCATGGCAGGATAAACTGGAATTCTTTGATCGCCGTGCTGCCCGTGCTGCCTCACTTGGTCAGGTGCATCGAGCGCAATCGTTGGGTGGCAAGGCTTTGGCCTGCAAACTGCAGTACCCGGACATGAACTCGGCTGTTGAAGCGGATTTAAAGCAGTTGAAATTAATTTTTGCGATCTATCGTCGCTACGATTCCAGTATTGATCCCAGCGAAATCCACAGGGAAATGATGGATCGACTCCGTGAGGAGCTCGACTATCGGCGAGAGGCCCGGCACATACTTTTGTACGCCAAAATGTTGCGTGACGAACCGGGGGTGTGGCTACCAGATGTTATTGACGAGCTGTCGACTGCTCGGTTGCTGACCATGACTTGGCTTGATGGCAAGTCATTGCTGGAGTTCGAGGGTGCTCCTGCGGTTCAACGCAACAAACTGGCCCACAATATGTTTAGAGCTTGGTATGTTCCTTTTTACTACTACGGGGTTATTCACGGTGACCCACATCTCGGCAATTACTCGGCTCGGCCAGATCTCGGAATTAATTTGCTCGATTTCGGATGCGTACGAATTTTCGAGCCAAGTTTTGTTAAAGGCGTTATTGATTTGTACCGCGCTCTCCTCACAAATGACGAGGAACTAGCAGTATCGGCGTATGAAAGCTGGGGCTTTGAGAATTTGTCACGGGAAATGATTGGGATCCTGAATATATGGGCCAAATTTGTTTACGCGCCTCTCATGGAGGACCGGACGCGGGCAATCCAAGAGGGTGATGCCAGTCATTATGGTGTTGATGTCGCTTCCGAAGTGCATTCCGAATTGCGTCGTATCGGTGGTGTGCGGCCCCCGCGGGAGTTCGTTTTGGTGGATCGGGCCGCGATAGGTCTGGGAGCGGTATTCATGCGTCTCAAGGCCGAAATCAACTGGCATCAGATGTTTGAGACGTTGATTGAGGATTTTAAGGTTGATGAGCTCGCCGGTCGACAAAGGAGGGCGCTTAAGGATACGGGACTATTGTGACACTTTAAACTATGGAAGTTTGCCGTTGTGTGCTGTTTTAGAAATGTTCGCAGATCTCCCAGTTAAAATAACCGCTGCACAAACGTCGAAATCGAATGGATAGCTTTGTCTAGATTTTCCCGTTCCGTATGCCCTGATTTCTTGCGCGGTTTAAACGAATGGTCGCCGTCGGAAAGCCAAACGATACGAATAGAGTTCGACAAGTCGTAACCATCAACCTCACCCTGGTTTCCGAAAGGATCACGCTCACCCTGGACGATTAAGGTTGGCGTTGCCAGATCCATGAGGTGCTGTGTGCGAATCCGTTCGGGTCGTCCCGGAGGATGAAATGGATACCCTAAGCAAATTAGACCAGCAACGTTCGTTTCATCAGCAACCAAGCTGGCTATTCTGCCCCCCAGCGACTTTCCACCAATGACTAGTCTGTCTGCTGGCCCTAGGAGTTTAATCGCTTCCCTCCAGCAATCCATTAGCGTCGCCGAGGCGTTTGGAGGTTTACGCCCACCATCAATACGGCGCTCGTTCATGTATGGGAACTCGAAGCGTGCAACTCGCTCGCCACGCTCAACAAGGCCAGATGAGATGGAATTCATGAAGGGGCTGTCCATCCCTGCACCCGCCCCATGTGCCAACACAATGGTGCGCGATGCCATGGTCGGTCCGTTCAAAAGGAGTCGTGGTGTTTCCAACGTCAGTTACAGCCCGATCCCGGTCAGCATCAAGTTAAGGACGATCATGCAAAAATAAGCTGATAGTCCCAATGTTACGGCAATGCCGAATACGGTGAGATGACGATGGATCATGATTTTCCGGAGTTTACAGTGAAAATTTAAAAAGCGATATTGAGGAAAATTGGCTTGGTCTCTACCCTTGATCCCAAAGAAATGTCATGTTCACGGGGACTACGCCGTTGTTTTAGAACAAGGGAGAAGTTGTTATGGCTGAGGCCTTTATTTGTGATGCAACGCGGACCCCAATAGGGCGTTATGGCGGGGCATTGTCATCAGTTCGTACGG
>CAJWOI010000042.1 GCA_913044255.1 uncultured Alphaproteobacteria bacterium | reverse complement strand
CCGTGGTACGCCATACGCGAGAATTACATGGACGCAATCTCTCACGCCGGAGGGCTGCCCGTTGCACTGCCCCATGAGGATCGAATTGCTGATAAGTACATCGACCTAGTCGATGGCCTGCTTCTAACAGGCGGTGCATTCGATATTGATCCGGGACTATTTGGACAATCTCGGCATAAAAGCGTGGAAACCCTCAAAAGTCCCCGCACTATCTTTGAGCTAACTGTAACTAGAGAAGCACTCGCGCGCGATATTCCCGTACTCGGAATCTGTGGAGGCGAACAACTGCTAAATGTTGCGCTTGGCGGCAGCCTGATCCAGCACATCCCTGACAAGGTCGCAGGTGCTCTCGCTCATGAACAACCGAACCCTAGGAATCAACCCGGGCATAGCGTCAATATTTTGGCTGGAACAATCCTTCGCAATATCATCGGTGTAGACAAAATTGAAGTAAATAGCGCACACCATCAAGCCGTAGCAAAAGTCGGACCAACGGCCGTAATCAACGCCTGCGCCAGTGATGGTGTAATTGAGGGCATAGAGGAGCAAACTCGACGATTCTGTCTTGGCGTACAATGGCACCCTGAATTTTATGTGTCGCCGAGCGATAGTAAAATATTTTCGGCATTCATATCTGCCTGTCGCGGATGACAAAAACAGATTCAGAAAGAATCGCCAAACGCCTCGCGCGAACCGGCCTGTGTTCGCGGAGAGAAGGAGAGCGCTGGATCAGTGAAGGTCGCGTTATGCTAGACGGCAAAGTGCTGAAGAGTCCGGCGGTAACCGTGGATGTACATTCCGCCATAAAGGTTGATGGAAAGCTAATTCCGGAACCTGCAGAACCACGTCTCTGGCGCTACCATAAGCCAGCCGGCTTACTGACTACCCACCATGACCCACAAAAGCGGCCAACTGTTTTTACTTCACTACCGTCCCAGTTACCTAGAATAATCTCCATTGGGCGTTTGGACATTAACTCCGAAGGGCTTTTGCTTCTCACAAATAATGGCGATTTAGCTCGTCATCTAGAATTACCGAAGACTGGTTTGGTGCGCAGGTACCGAGCACGTGTCTTCGGTACTGTAGATGTTTCCAGACTTGAAACTCTGAGGACCGGGATCAATATCAACGGCATAAAATATGGACCAATATTTGCCACACTAGATCACCAATTGCGAAGCAATGCCTGGCTTTCGCTGACTTTACGAGAGGGCAAGAATCGTGAAGTACGGCGCGTGCTGAGCTATCTTGAGCTTGGGGTGAATCGCCTCATACGAGTTGGTTATGGTCCATTTCAACTCGGCAAGTTAGCGCCCAAAGCATTAGCAGAGATTTCCCCCCAGAGAATTCAGAAACTTGTTGGCAGTCCATGAGGATTATCGGTGGGGCATGGCGCAGACGCCCCCTATTAGCCCCAACCGGTTACCATATTCGGCCAACCGCTGATCGCGCGCGTGAATCTCTTTTTAACATTTTGGATAATGCAAGAGACTATTCGGATTGGCCTCTGGAAAATGCAACAGTCCTTGATATTTTCGCTGGCACCGGGGCGTTCGGTCTCGAAGCGTTGTCACGCGGAGCAGCCAGCGCGGTTTTTATTGACGACAATGTGAGATCGATAGCCACAGTCCGCCGGAATATTCGAGCGCTCGCGGCGACAGATAGAACGACAGTTCTTCAAAGAGATGCGACTCAACCGGGCTCGCCCATAACAAGCGCATCACTTGTGTTTGTTGATCCACCCTATCGTTTAGGACTTGCCGAGAAGGCTATTGCCGCATTTGCAGAGACTGGATGGTTTAGCTCAGGCGCCTTGGTAATTGTAGAGTCCGAAGTCACGGAGTCCATCATCCCGCCTGGGGCATTCTCGCTCATAGAAACACGCGACTGCGGGAACGCCAAATTCTGGTTTATGAGTGACCCCTGACTATTCATTGATATAGGAAAACAACGCCACATTGAATTGTTGGAAATTCAACGCCGACCGAACAGACGCTCTATGTCAGCAAGCTTCAACTCCACATAGGTCGGTCGGCCATGATTACATTGACCAGACCTAGGTGTGGATTCCATCTCGCGCAGCAAAGCGTTCATTTCAGAAACATTGAGTCGCCGCCCCGCCCGCACGCTTCCATGACATGCCATAGTGCTGCATACTTCCTCAAGCTTCTCCTCAAGAAGGAGGGAGACGGAAAAATCATCGATTGCATCTGCAAGGTCTCTTACCAACCCCGCTATATCTACTTCACCGAGTAATGCTGGCGTTTCCCGAATGAGCACCGCACCATCACCAAAAGATTCGATCACTAAACCCAACTGGGCTAACTCCGAGGACCGCGAACATAATTTATCGGCGTGTTCGATTTCAAGTTCTACTATCTCTGGAATTAACAGCAGTTGCCGTGCAACCCCCGTATCAGAAAGTGACCGCTTCATCCGTTCGTAAACCAGCCTTTCGTGAGCCGCGTGCTGGTCAACGATGATTAGTCCGTCCGATGTTTGAGAAACGACGTACGTATCGTGTAGTTGGCCTCGCGCCGCACCGAGCGGAAAATCACGTAGGGACTCACTTTCGGTTGGTTCATTATCTGTGGCAGCAAGGGGTGGATCCGATGACATGAAAGGTGCATGCAACATCTCCTCACCCGGCGAAAAACGGCCCGAAAACGTCTTGGAGGCACTCAAAGAACTTTTATTTTCACCAATAGGTTCGCGATGAACTACACCGAGCGCAGCTTTAGCAACGGCAGTAGAGGCGCGGTGTCCGGCTGAATCGAGCGCATGGCGAAGTGCGCCGACAACCAGTCCGCGCACTATCCCAGGATCTCGGAACCGTACCTCTGCTTTGGCCGGATGAACGTTGACATCGACCGCCGACGGGGACAAGTCGATGAATAGAACTGCTAGAGGGTGACGGTCACGGGCCAACAAATCATGGTATGCGGCCCTTACGGCCCCAAAAATCAACTTATCGCGGACAGGTCTCCCATTGATGAACAAAAACTGGAAACGCGCATTGCCACGATTAAACGTGGGCAAACTAGAGTAACCAGTCAACCCAACACCATCCCTCTCAGCTTGAAGCGCAATTGCGTTGTCAGCGAAATCCTTACCCATTACCTCAGCAATGCGATACAAGCGGGCTGACATTAGCTCACCCTGCGCAGCATCGTAATGGAGCCGAGTTCGATCATCGACTATCAGTGTAAAACTAATATCGGGCCGTGCTACAGAGAGTTGATTAATAACATCGACAGCAGCCATTGTTTCCGCCCGAACAGTTTTCATAAACTTAAGCCTGGCAGGCGTGGCAAAAAATAAATCTCTAATCTCGATCAAACTTCCCTTGCGAAGAGCTGCGGGCTCAACTGGGCTAACTGCACCGGCTTCAACTTCCAGTGTCCAAGCCTGATCAGCGGTCGCAGTACGGCTGGTTAGCGTTAACCGACTGACCGCGCCAATAGCCGGAAGCGCTTCGCCACGAAAACCAAGCCAACGGATTTCGGCAAGATCATCCTCCGGCAATTTGGAAGTAACGTGACGAGTAGCGGCGAGGGGTAACTCTTCGGCACTCATGCCCCGGCCATCATCACTGACCGAAATCAACGTTTTCCCCCCGTCTCGAAGGGAAACTGTTATACGCTTGGAATCGGCATCAATCGCATTTTCAACTAATTCCTTAATTGCTGACGCCGGGCGTTCCACTACCTCGCCTGCTGCTATTCGGTTGACCAAATGCTCTGGCAGAATACGAAGTTCTGGCATAGGTCCACTCACTGCACGTTATCTAGATAATGAATTGCCAAATTTTTTCCTTGCTCCACCGCCGGCTGGTCGAATGCATTCAAACCCAAAAGGTCCGCCGCAAGAATCACCTCCAACATAAAATGCATCAAAAGGCCTCCCAAGGCCTCTTCCGTTAAGCTACCAAGCCGGAAACATCTCACAGGCCGCCCTTTATCAAGTAGCACTTGAACTGTAGCAAGGTACTCCGCCTCCATAAGATCCCCGACGGCATGACCACGCAGCTCATCAAATACGGGGTCACCTTCTAAAGAGTAACTTATTCGCCTGCCCTTCCCGGATGTATCGGTGGTTATAAATGTGAAAAACTTGTCAGGAGGCCCGTCGAGATAAAGCTGTAGTTGGCTGTGCTGGTCTGCGGTGCCCATCGCATTAATGGGAGTTATACCGAAGCCGTTCTTCCCCAGAGACTCTGCAAACAACTGCCGATGCCAGAGCGCAAAATCCTGCAGACGGTCACAATATGGCATCAACACATTCAAAGTGATGCCTTGCGTTTTCGCCATTGCTACAGTTAAAGCCGCACCGCAAGCAGGCTCCGAGTCACGTGGCATCCGTGCCTGAAGAGTAGATTGCAACACTGCACGAGAGCCTGCTAGCACTGCTTGACTATCAACTCCAACAATCATTGCCGGTAATTGCCCAACCAACGAAAGAACCGAAAACCGCCCACCCACACGAGGGTCATGGTCAAGAATGCGCAATGACAACCGAGCCGCACAACGCCTAAGAGGGTTATCACCGGGCTCTGTAATAACAATAAAATGCTCAGATAGGGCG
The DNA here is from genome assembly GCA_913044255.1 of uncultured Alphaproteobacteria bacterium. Lineage (GTDB taxonomy): Bacteria > Pseudomonadota > Alphaproteobacteria > UBA7887 > UBA7887. The sequence continues at coordinate 8,107 of CAJWOI010000042.1, read as the reverse complement.
CCCTGCCCCACCAGTTCAGAAACTGCCGCCAAACAAATCAGCAACTGGGCAATTGTGGAAGTCGTCCTACCTGACTTACTGATAGCAATAAACACTGTGTCGGTGAGATCAATATTCACCAATAAATGGTCCAGGCTGCAGGGGTCAATGTTATCTAGAAAATGAATTTTCGGTTTTGTACATAAGCCAGCAGAACCTCCAGACAATGCGGCAAGTGTGCGGCCGCCAAGACTGGAGCCTCCAGTACCAAGCACCACAACTTGACTTGCACGGGACCGTATTTTCTCCGCCAACTGCTCCACATCCCTCAATTGCTCACCGGCGTCAGGAAGATGCAGCAACGGCAACTCACGATTTTCGTAGGCTTTCCGCAAGCGATCAAGGGCAGGACTACAACACCGCAGAACATCTTCGAAAGCTTCGTCGGATAGCCTGTTTGTCCCAGGCCTGCCCGCGATGCAACCGGTAATATCCTGGCGATAAATCAAGACCAACCACCCTCAAAGCTCATTGGCAGTTATACAAACGAGATTGCGTGCCTAGGTATACGCTACAACGCCGACGACTCTTCACTGCCCAAGCAAATACCCTAGACGTCGTTTCCCTTCACAGAATGCCAAGTATCATCGCGGCCATAATTAAAGCCATCATTCCCTCCGTTCGATTGTCGGAGTACTACCATAGGTAACTGGCAACCCGGCAGCAGCATTTATACGCAGTCGCTCCGCTTCAGCAACGGGATCAACTATCAGCACACTCTCATCATCACCTTGCCAGAACATTAGGTCATCGACAAATCCCTCATCCTCAGCAACGTGGTTCCCATTGTCCCCGTCGATAAGTGCGCGAACCTTAGAATCGACGTTGAGAGCACCGGCAACCGTGAGAAAAGCAATCTCTCCTTCCGAGATCGTTCGTTCAGAGGTGCTAGGTCGGGAATCGTCGCTTAAATTGCGAAGAATGCGCTCGGCTTGATTACGCAGATCGACATATTGTGTCCCCACCGCCCCCGGCCTGGGTGGTCGCAAATCAAAATTGGGGGGCAACGATAGAGGTACACCCTCCACAACGAGATATTCATCTGGTACTTGCTTCCCCATTCCGAGCATCTCACGTGTCCCTTCAAGACTGCACGCGGCAATCCAACCCACCAGTAAGGCGACTGTAGTAACATTAAGGTACCGCCGGCGAACTCTACTGATCTTCATTTTGCGTCCAATTTACTATGCCCACGTCGTTCGAAAAACGAAGCCAAGATAAACAATACAACCCCGATGGTAATCGCACTATCTGCAATATTAAAGGCTGGCCAATGCCATCCGTAAAGGTGAAAATCCAAAAAATCTACTACCGCTTTGTAAACCAACCGATCAATTACGTTGCCGAATGCACCGCCGATAATCATACCTAAACCGACGCAGACGAGCCGATCAGTACTATTTGCTAGCCAACGCATTAACAGCCCCGATATGCTCAAAGCTACCGCGATCAAAAACCAGCGAGCAATTGTATCTCCGCCAGCAAACAAACCGAAGCTTATTCCGGTGTTCAAAACCAACACAAGGTTAAAAAACGAGCTCACAGACACGCTCTGAAATGGCCCAAGAACGTTCAAGACGACAATTTTGCTAGCCTGATCAGTTGCAACCACCAAAATTGCAATCGCTAGACCAAATCGGAACATTTTTATCGTTCACGGATTAAGGGATACGGCAGATACACATCGTTGGCACAGGTCCGGAAAATCCGTACATGAACCCACCGTGCGCAAACGTTGCCAACACCGAGAGCATTTTTCACCGTGTGCTTGGCCAACTAGAACAGAGACGCCAGGAACCTCTTGCAATGCAAAGGAGGCGGGCGGGGCCTCACCCATCACTGAAGATACTTCGGAAGCTATCGTAAGTTCGGCCATATCAAGAGTCTCAATCAAACGAGCATCCGCGAGTTCCGCAAGGTAAATCTGCACGCTCGCTTCAAGACTAGAACCAATTGTTTTTTCTTTGCGCTCCACTTCTAATGCACCAGTGACGACGCGACGAATTTCTCGCACCCTTTGCCATCTCGCAGCCAACTTGGGGTCATGCCATGCACTTAACTCATTGGGGAAAAGACGCAAGTGGATACTATCATCCTCGGACGGGAAGCGAGAGAGCCACGCCTCCTCTGAAGTGAATGGTAAGGCCGGAGCTAGCCAAACTGTCAAACAGTTAAATAAATGATCAAGGACAGATCGAGAGGCGCGTCTACGTTCACTCTTAGCCGGATCGCAATAAAGTGCATCTTTCCGAATATCAAAATAGAAAGCAGATAGTTCTGTTGCACAAAAATTATGCAACTCACTGTAAAATACATGAAAGGCATAATCACTAATCGAAGAACGCAACATCACATCGAGTTCACTTAACCGATGCAATACCCAGCGTTCGAGCTCCGGCATCTCTGGAAATGGCAATCGTTCCACTTCGTCGAAATTATCTAGATTTCCAAGTAGATATCGTAAGGTGTTCCGAAATCGACGATAGTTATCAACCAAACCTTTAACGATTTCCGGACCAATACGCATATCCTCCGTATAGTCGGTCGTGGCAACCCAAAGACGGAGAATGTCGGCGCCACTTTGTTCAATCACGCGTTGCGGAGCGACAACGTTCCCGACGGATTTCGACATCTTCCGGCCCTCACCGTCCATTACAAAACCATGGGTAAGGACCTCCCTATATGGAGCACGGCCTCTTGTGCCACATGACTCAAGCAGGGAAGAATGAAACCAACCACGGTGCTGGTCGGACCCCTCGAGATAGAGGTCTGCCGGCCAATTTTGCGTTTCATCGGACTCCAGCACGAAACTGTGGGTGGAGCCCGAATCAAACCACACGTCAAGAATATCTTTTACTTGCGTATAATCTTTTGGATTTAGGTCAGAGCCCAAAAACTCTGCTGGATCCGCGGTAAACCAAACGTCCGCGCCATGCTGTTCAACCGCCTTCGCAACGCGTTCAATTACATCCGGATCGCGCAATGGTTCCCCAGTCTCGTTATTCACAAAAACCGCAATCGGAACCCCCCAGGCCCGCTGTCGCGATACGCACCAATCGGGACGAACCTCTACCATTGAACGAATGCGATTGAGACCACTTGCAGGAACCCATCGTGTTTCCTCAATCGCTTGGAGAGCTGCGGCGCGCAAACCCGATTCATCAATGTCAATAAACCACTGTGGCGTGTTTCGGAAAATCACCGGCTTTTTAGACCGCCACGAATGTGGGTACGAATGGACATAATTTTCGGTTGCTACCAGTGCACCATGATTGGAGAGTTCACGAATTACAGCTGGATTTACTTTGTACACATGTTGACCGCTAAACAGCGGAATTTCTGGAAGAAAAGATCCGTTATCACCAACTGTGTCAGGCACTTCAAGTCCATGCTCTTCGCCTAACTCGAAGTCGTCAGCCCCGTGACCGGGCGCGATATGAACAAATCCGGTTCCTTGGTCAGTAGAAACGAATGTCGCCTCATACAATGGTGCCTTTGTCGAATAACCAGAATCAAAGAGTGGATGGCGAGTAAGGGTTCCCGCAAGGTCCTTGCCACCCATACTAGCGACCTGCTGCCAGTCCTCAATCCCAGCATGTTCGGCAAAAGATTGGAATAAAGACTCGGCTATCACCACGCGTTCGCCCTGGCGCATTAGTGAACGGGTCTTAATCGCCTCTATCTCATATACCCCATATGCAAACTTCGAACCAAACGCGATAGCCCGATTACCAGGGATCGTCCACGGTGTGGTTGTCCAAATGATGATTGACGAACCATCCAGCACAGAATTTGACGCCTCAATTACTGGGAAACGGACATAGACAGAGGTTGAAGTGATATCTTTGTACTCAACCTCAGCTTCAGCGAGAGCTGTCTGCTCGACTGGAGACCACATTACAGGCTTAGCGCCTTTGTATAGGGCACCATTCAGTAAAAACTTACCTAATTCCCGAACAATCTGGGCCTCTGCCTCAAAGCTCATGGTCAAGTATGGGCGATCCCACGCTCCAAGCACGGCGAGGCGCCTGAAATCAGCCATCTGAATACCGATCCAGTGATCGGCGAAGGCGCGACACTCTTCACGAAACTGTTCTACGGGTACTGAGTCCTTGGAACTCCCTTTTTTTCGATACTCCTGCTCAATTTGCCACTCAATAGGAAGCCCATGACAGTCCCACCCAGGGATAAAATATGCGTCGTAGCCCAACATCTGCCGGCTGCGGTTGACCATATCCTTAAGGATCTTGTTCATAGCGGTGCCAATATGGATTGGCCCATTCGCGTAAGGGGGACCGTCATGCAGGGTGAATTTCTCGCGACCCTCTGAGGTTTCACGCAAGCGCGACCACAGACCGATTTGCTCCCAACGGGCAAGCAACTCAGGTTCACGGGCTGGCAATCCCGCTTTCATTGGGAATCCCGTCCGAGGCAAAAACAGTGTCGATTTGTAGTCAGTACCTACCATATTCTACGCTTTATATTGGCATTGGATAGATCAACGGGCAAAAAGTTTTTGAATGGTCTTTCAGCTACTGATTAAATGCCGTGCGACCGATGTCTGTGGGTGGTTGTGAGCCATCCAGCATAAATCGTGCGGCACAAGAATCTTCATTCATTTGTGTTATCAGAGCATCTATACTCTCAAATTTTTTCTCCGGTCGGATCCAATTGAAAAAAGCGACACGTAAGTATTTTCCATATAAATCACGCTCATAGTCGAATAAGTGCACCTCCAGCATCGCGGCTTCAGTTTCAAACATAGGCCGAACACCCACGTTGGCAACAGCAGCGTGCCATTCCGTATTCTGACTACTAACCACTCCACACCATACGGCATAAATTCCATGCGCGGGGATCACGTGGTCACGAAACTCCATGTTCGCCGTCGGATATCCTAATTCCCGGCCTCTCGCATCTCCATAAATGACACGCGCCTCCACTTCCCACATATGCCCGAGGATTGCTGCCGCCAGACGTGGTTCTCCACTCTGCAAATAAGTACGTACCCGCGTAGAAGAGTAAAGCTCACCCGCACTCCCTATTGGTGACACCACGGTCACACCAAAGCCAAACTCCAGACCGGCACGAGTTAAAAAATGGCAGTCACCTACTCTCCCCTTTCCAAAACGATAATCATGCCCGACCACAACGCTGCGAACACCTAGTGCATCGACCAAAACTTCACGAACGAACTCCTCCGCAGTTTTTTGGCTAAAAGCGTGTGAAAAGGGCAGCATGTAAAGAAGTTCGACTCCGCATTCGCGCAATCGTCTCACTTTAGCTCTAAATGGCGAAAGGCGCCGCGGCGATGCCCCTGGTCTTAGTACCATTATTGGGTGCGGCTCAAAAGTAAGTACACCAAGTGATCCGTCTTCAGCCTGAGCCAATTCAGCGGCACGCCCGATGACACCACGATGTCCGAGGTGCAAGCCGTCAAAGTTTCCTAACGCCACTATCGCGTTTCGAGAAGAGTCTGGCAGTGCTCGATGTCGACGAATTATTTTCATTTGATGGCGGCTATAGCTTAATCAAATACAATCCACAACCAGGCCAACGGACAAATACAAAGGTCCGATCCCGCTGATCTCTCTCAAAGATGTATTTGCACGTTGTTTTTGTGAAATTAAATCAAAGCGACTTAAGAAAAGTAGTTAAAGCATCTCGATCTACAGCCGACATGGCACGCACGACTTCACGGGCAGTCTCGGCCTCACCGCCGTGCCAAAGAATTGCCTCCATCAGCCCTCGTGCCCGACCATCGTGTAGGAAAAAACGGTGCAGGTTAACACGCGAAACCAATCCGATCCCCCACAGCGGTGGAGTTCGCCATTCCTGACCTGATGCTTCGAAGTCTGGGCGACCATCAGCCAGTCCTGCACCCATGTCGTGGAGCAAGAGATCTGTGTAGGGATGGATATTCTGATCCGCTAGTTCAGGCAGCGCGGTGATAGTGCCCGTAATTAAGTTTGGAACGTGACAACCTGTACAACCCGCGCCAGCGAATAATTCTTCACCCCTGCGCACAGTGGGGTCCTCAATATTGCGTCGTGCAGGAACTGCCAATGATCGAGCATACAGCACCAGCTTCTGAAGCCTTTGGTCGTCTAACTCTGGCACTCCTCCATCGGGCGCCAAAGCACACGCGGTCTGGGCCGGCGGACAATTCTGGTTTGGGTAAAGCGATGTGGTGATACCCATATCGCCCGCCGCAGCACCAGCGACCTGTTGGTAGAGGCTCGCTACGTTCGCCTTCCAACCAAACCGACCAAGCGCAGAATGCTTGGTCACTGGATCCCATACCCGGTTCATACGCCCCGAGATTCCGTCGCCATTCAAGTCGTCTGGATCAGCACACGCTTCAATCACCTCCTCTTCGATCGCCTCCAGCAAACCAAGGCCATGGGTCGCTGGAGCTACTCGAGGCGAATACATTGTGTCCTTGCCTAATGGACCGTGATTGAGTTCGGTGAACTCATAGATTGGTGCACGCAGGGAATAGGGCTGGCCGTCAGTGAAAACGCCCTTGATGTCACGGTACCGTATTGTCGCTCGCCCTTCCTTAGGGACACCAAGGATACCTTTGTCTTGAAGTTGCGAACCGTATATGGGATGAGGCAGTGGCTCACCATTGGGCCCACTGCCAGGAACACTCAAACGAACCAACATTGATTTCATTGGCTCTTCTGTACTTTTCGGTGGACGGCCTCGCCCGTCCTTGAGGTGGCATCCAGAGCATGACACTCGGTTGAAAGTGGGCCCCAACCCGTCCAAGCTTTCCACTGAAGCAGGGGCAATCACCCAATTGCGGCGGAATAGATGACGGCCGAACGCAAAAGAACGTAGCCGGCTAGGATCTAAATTTGCGAGTGGTGCCGAAAACGCTTCGCGGGTATCTAAATAGGTGGTTGTAGTTCCACCCGAAAGAGCAGTCGGAATAAAAGTATCCAGCGACACAGGGTCAGCCAGATTGTGCCAAACCCAACGATTCCAGTCCATTGCGTAAGGCATTCCTTTGCCCGGAATATAATCGTCTTCGGGGCCCATCGGGAGAACCGGGACATCTGATTGCTTACGACGAGTGTCCGCCTCGAGGTTGGCGTTCATACTGAAAACAGTTACTAAAGCTATACAAAACCAGGCAATTCGCAGCAATGGACGGCCCCTCATAATCTTTCTCTCGAGTAGGATATCATCCTTACCCAGCCTGGCCATCATTGACATGCACCGTCAGACCCAGCCGTGCACCTATCTCTTTTATAAGAGCGGCCTGCCGCATCAAAGCATCCACAACCAACTCAGCATTTGTACGTTCAAGGCTGCCCACAGGTGAAGCCAAAACACGATCAAAGGGCGCACGTACTTTTTTTACCAAAAATTTCGTCTGAGCCAGGGCCTCCAACATACGCCGATTCAATTTAGGGTCTATCTTTCCCACAAGATCTCCAATTCCCAAAACAAAATAATTTTCATAGCGGCCAAGGTAAACATTTTCAATTCCCAACACATTATACAAAAAATCATTATGGGTATTGTCGCTAAAACAAGAGTGCTCATCCTCAGGGTCACCGCTATCAAGAGGCACCGCTATACGCTCTGAAGCCAACTCAAATTGAGACATCGTTAACAGTCCCGTAAGAATATAGCTCAGCGCCACATCTTCTGACATTGCTCGAAATTCGGCAGCATAGTTATCCATCTCCGGTCGCCATTCAGCCACAAGAAACTCATGGTCCTCAACCAATTGTGCAGTCACCAATTGAAGGTATTTCCGCCGACGATCATTTGTGCTCGTTCCAGGTGTAAAATCGCTGGCAGGACGTACTCCTGGGCCCGTCTCACTTAGGTCCTGGCCCCACAACAGGAATTCGATAGCGTGATATCCTGTGGATACATCACGATCATCTTCAATCTGATTCCGTGACACGATCGAGACCTTGGTAAGTTCGACAGACTCATCGCTGATTATGCCGGCTGAAGCGTTCCCTTTAACGTAATCAATATAAGCTTCGTTCACGGGCCACGAATTTAACCGTCCCTCAGGCCCTTCAACGTCCCTTGCAGAATC
>CAJWOI010000041.1 GCA_913044255.1 uncultured Alphaproteobacteria bacterium | reverse complement strand
AGTCAGACAACATTAGCAACGGAGGTACTATGACCGTTTGCTGATTGAGGAGGTAACCGCATATTGCCGATTAGTGCTTAAATCTTGGCTGCCATGCAGGTAAAGTAAAAACCCCGCCAGCCGAGGCCGACGAGGTTCCTATTATGAAGGAGAAAAAGGGATGCGTTTTCAACAAGCTTTTGCTGGTGCGGGTTTTCTGTCCCGCACGGCTCTTTTCATGTTTGGTCGCTTTTCATATGTGGGTTGGCTCTGGAAACGGAGCCAGCCCTTTTTTCTTCCCAACAGGTGCCGGAGCAAGCAGAATTATGGCGATGAAATCCACCGTTATGCTATCGCAGGGAGGCCAAGGCATTCCTTGGCAAGGCACCGGCAGCTATGACGAATATGAGAGTGACGGTGGAGGCGTTGAATTTTTATGTATGTTTGCCGTCATCGCGTTCTTTAGTTGGCTTGGCTGGTTGAACCGGACAAAGAGAGGCTGAAGTCAGTTGACGGCCTCCGGCCGGGGCGAGGCTACGATCCGCACGATTACGGTGGCGATAGTGACGGTGCTTTTTGCTGTATGTTTTTGGTCATCGCGTTCTTTAGTTGGATCGGCCACTTGTGCCGGAAAAACAATGTTACCTCCGATGGCCCTCCCGATTGGAAAGGAGGATGAGTGGCTCTAACTAAACCGGGATGCCAAACTCATGGGAAATCCAATATGCATTGTTTGAGCTTGAAGGATCGGCGATTCAGAAACGAAATAGGATCCTCCAGTTCTCGCGCAGCGACAGCTTTGCCATAAAAAATTCTTTTATGCCCCCGGAATTCTACTTTATGCCCTTCCCCTCAGACCTGACGGGTATCCGGGGGTGTGTCAGGCTCTAGATCAACACCCACCACGATAATCCATTTAGTGGATATTCAAATTCCGGGCCGGTCTTTAATCAGAATACAGTTTCAAAAAGCCTAAATGATTAGTTCTTGGTACCGGGCTAAGTCTTGTGCGCTTTTTGCAGCGCAGCCGGTACACCGGATGCTGGCGGTAGATGTAAGGTTCCAGATCAACATTCACCGTGTTAGCGTTTGGCCATCATGAAGAAATCTTCAATCGTGATAATTGCGTCTTGTTGCGCAGGTTTTATTTTGGGTGCAGTTATTTGGTTCGTGTTGCCGCTGTTGGTTCCCCAATTCAGTTGGCCAGATGGCCGGTACGAGTTCTCTGGTACGGAGTGGATCTTCGACGGCACGCCCTTCCGCGACGGCGAAACCTTCTTTTATTTATGGCACAGCATATCAGCGGCTCTTGGCGGCTACATTGGCTACCGATTCAGTCGCACGCCCAAGTAGTTCCCTTACCCTTCCGCGAGTACGACCTGATAATCCACATTTCTACTTTCGTTATCTGGTGTGTATTAACAGGTATGGAACCAAAACTAATGCGCTGGCGTGAGCCCTTTATCAAGCATCTGGCGAAACTCTCTCTCCATACGGATAGGTTTATTATGGCGAGAGGAAACTGCTCACACTTCACCCACATGTACCCAGAACTGATGCAGAAAACCTTGAAGTTAAAACGGGATATTGATGCGTACCATACTGAGTACCGTGAGTGGATTGAAACGTCAGGAGTAGTGAAGAATCCATCGAGATTTTTGGTTTGAATAATTTGTATTGTTGGTGCGTCAACACCAGCCGCGGGAAGACGTTATCTCGCGCTACAAAACGTTGCTAACGTCAAAGGAGTAACAATGTCATCCTGTTACATTAAAATGGTGGATGGCCCCGCGATCTTGCGTCCGGCTCTGCTTCCACGGAGACTTTGCAACCGGAGAAACCAATTGGCGTGAAAAGGGCGTTTAATTGGGACAGTAGTAAAGAGCTCTGCCAGTCGGCTGAAATCGACAAATGATGGGTGTAAACTACCGCCACCCGCAAAAGGCATCTTGGGGAGTAATCTCAGGGAAAAGACAGATCGCCGGTGTGAAGAATAATCTCATTTTTTTTGAGATACCAATTCACGGGGAAAGTCTCCGTTTCACTCCGACTTTCTAGGGAAAAGTTATTATATTATAACGTATTGTTTCGTACCGGTTCGTATCGGTACGTATTGCGGTGCCCCGAATTGTATTGGAGTCGTACCAGAGGGGCTCCAGTAAGTTTATTATTATTACCAATTAGTTCGATATATACATAAACAGTTTATTTATTGGATATACCTTGTTTATCCCCTCCATAAAGATAAAAACCCTTCCCAAGACGATTCAGACTTCCCCGTAAATTTCATTTTATCAATAAATGAAATTTTTCGGTACCGGTAAAGAAAGCTCAAACGAAATAAACACCACATCTGCTGTTATTTGTACTTGTTGTTGTAATCAAACACCTGCGCCCACATCCCGGCCGCTAGATTTGTCAGATGTTGTTTGTATTTATCCGACATAAAGGAAACAGCTACATCGGCGGAATCCTCGGGACTTGGGCTAACCAAAAAACCCATGAGATTCCAGTAGTGGCAAAGGTTTGATATTTCATAGCTATGAGCCCAGCCATCCTCAGAGAGTTCCCATTCGTGATGCTTGCGGAAACGCTGGTCTTTCTTGGCATTATTCTTGTGGTCTGGTTGCGGGCAATCAGCCACATGGCCATAGCAGAAGTCGTAGCCACATTCATAAATTAAAATTTTATGCAAAGCCGCGATGAAAGCCTTCGTTTTGTATGGGGCAACCCGGCCGCTATTCATGATAAAAAGTATTTTGATTACTTTATGATCCGTTTGGCCGTGGATTTGATTCGAATCAATAATTTCGGCCGATAATCCTGAGTTTTGATCTTTTAACTTCAGGAGGGCTAGAGGCTTCAAAACCCTCTCCGCTTGATCGTATTCATTTTGACAGCCGCGGCCTCTTACGCACCCCATTCCGTCGCCGGTAGCAGCACTCTCCACCATCTCGACCCAACCATCATCGGTATCACGAGGGATGCCGCCGTCGTAGCCGTCAATCTCGATAAACTTGGGGTAAGCCTGTAGAACTTTCCTGAAAGCGATCCACCGTTCGAGATCGTCCATCTTCCTAACGCGCCGCGAACCCCCAAAAGGACTCAGGAGATTTGTAGAGGGGTTGTAACTGTACCGCTTGAGCTTCGGGTTGATGATCTCCTCAGGAGACCAATCCTCAAACTCGCGGCCTCTGGTATCGGCTATTCTTTGGGACACTTGCGCTACCGCCAAGGCTTCGTCACTGGTATAATATTCCATATTCCTGTTATTACACCAACCAAGTCCCCTTGAGCCATTTGAACTAATCCACATAAAAAATTTCTATTAGCCCAAAAAAAACTGTAAGGGCTAATATGAAGACCTCATTTGAAAAGGTTCTGCGCGAGGTTATCGCGGCAGAAAGAATCACGGACTCGGCGCAGCGGCTGATCGACAAAGCCCACAGGGCCGAATCGAACACCAAGGAGAAAAAGGAGTATTACAAGTATTTCATGGAGCCACTGAAAAGCATCTGCTGCCGGATATACGACCCCTTCTTCCAGCCCGGAGATTTGGAAACGTTCAAGGGGGACGACTACGGCCCAGACTTTGTGTTTAAGTACCGGGCAGCGTTTGGACTAATACTGCACATTGACTGGAAACTCCACGCGACGACATTTTTCGATCCATTTTGCCATGAGATAGTTCCCTTGGAGCAGTACGTTTCAATGTCTCGTAAACAATTCTACCGTTACCGGTACGAGGAGCCAGAGAGCATCATTTGGATCGAGCGCAATATTACCAATTTCGACAGAAGCACCAAAGCCGGGAAGCGCAATTCAGAGGTGTTTGATTTTGCAAACCTTGAGCCCAAGGAGTCGTGGGGTTACGGCGCATTTCGTGGGAAGGATTTGCAGCATTGGGAACTTGATACGGATTTCTTTCATTCACAATTGATAAACGGAACCCGTGAGAGTGTCGTCGTGTTCCGGTTTGACTCGTTGCCGGTTCACAAAGACTTCAGCGAGTACATCCCAGCGGCGAAAGAAAAGGGCGTGTTGTTTTAGTCGTGATGAAAGGGGCTGGACGTATTGCCAGGAAACTTTGTTTCCTGGGTTACGTACCGCCGGTCCCGACTACTTTCACAAAAACAGTCACATTATTTCCCGCCGAATAAAAAAAAGTTTTACGCATTTTTGCATCGATATTTAGCAAACAGACAAATGCCGTATTATCGTGTGACATTAAACCAACAACCTTGACTGTGAATAAAAAGAGCTTGGTTTTCTTCCCCGCTTGTGAGATAAACTGATGGATGCGGCTTTCCGCGAACAACAAACAAGACAACCAAATAACCCGCGACATTAACGGCATATCAACATGCCACCCAGACACATAAAAAATTTGGTGATTTCATGAAACAACATAACGTTGATTCGACACGGGCCGAGGCGGATAGCCGAGGCGTTCACAACACGCTTGGAGTAGGCCAAGCAGCAATTAATCGGCGTCGCTGGGAGGCTGCAAGCCACTTCGGTATAGAAAACATCAACATCCAAGGTGCGCCCGATGGTGATTACGCTCTGTTCGACTACAGCGCAGATTACACAGGCCTAAATTGCGACTTCGGCGATGATTCCAAACCAAACGATGGTGATGGGGTCGTTTACGATAAACTTGGCCCCGCCTTGCCTCCTTCGGAGGAACGAATCGAACCATCCCTGACTTCCCTGCCCGAAGTCTTGCCCGTTGCTTGGAGCAGCAAGACCAAGGTTAAAGTTCGGGAAGGATGTATTGATTTCGGTTTGCTTCAAAAAGCCATCACCGAGGTAAAGTACGGAAGTCTTTACCATGGGCGGTTTGTCGAAGGCGTGACGTTCGATGCTGAGCAGAATTGTTTGGTTTCACACATCGGGAGCTAATCGACATGAAGCAAAGCTCTAAAAACAAAGCCGGGGATTCTGTTCTGTTGGGATCAGTCTGCGTAGATTCAGGGCAACTGTTGATTGTCGACCCTGCCTATTTAAAAGATTGGAGAGATGATCTGCAATATTTGGATATACGCCGGTATACAGATGAAGTCGGCAGGGTTTATCAATACCGCAGCAAACCCATTCATGGATTCGACCCCAAAGTCCCAAAAAAGTTTACCAAAGGGGTTGATGAATTCTTTGGGCACTACAACGAGACGTTATCAACTGGGAAAACCCCAAACCAACATCTTAAGGATGGCGATTGGAAAAAGGTTGCAGTTGCCACCGGATATGAAAATTCTTTTAGCTATGCTGGTGCGTGTCACGCGACGCTGGAGGGTGATAATGAAGCCGGTATGCTTGGGGACAAAGTTATCGATCCTCCCAAAAGTGGTTTCGGGTTGGCGTTAGCGACCCGTACGATGTGGGGCGATGGTGTTTATGATGTCTTGGGGATAAAAAACGATGACGGCGTCATTGAAGCGATAGTTATTCCGTTAGATATTTACGACTTCGACGACCTCGTACCGCCTGGACACGATACCAATGCCGTCATTAAGGAGGTGACAGCATGAGTAATTGGAGCAGCTTAGAGGAGTATTGCGAATCCCAACATTATGAGTGTGAACTGATGGAATGGGCTAGAATTGCATGGCGAGTCGGAGCGGTTGAGGCAGAGATCTACAATTGTATTGATGGCAGAGATTCCGACGAAGTTTTAGGGCAAGGTATTGGTGACCTGCTCGGAAGCCTTTTATTCAGTCCCAATGGTAACAGACCTACCCCCAGCACGTACGAGATATTTGCATGCGCATTCCGTAGCCAACTAGGAGAAGAGGGGAAAGCGGAATTCGATCAACTCATGAGTTCGGTAGAAAAAGCTATGGATAAAATTCGAGAGAACTATGAGAAAGAAGGAGAAGAACTAATTCATAACAACTCTGACTGCCATCACTGGCCTTCTGAGGCTGGAATTTGCCAGAAAGTTCACGAAATTAATTTCACAACAGGAGGGCAACAATGACTGAATCTAAAACATCCGGTAGTGAGTTAATTCGAACGGCTCTGGCCGAAAGTAACATTCCACACATGAGTACGAGGGAATGGCAGCTCATAGGTACAGACGAAGGAATGCCTTTGGAAGCCTACAACGGATATATTCAGAATGGACTAATCAAGATACTCGCAGAATTTTGCGAGGCAATGGAATTGCCGCCCTCGTTTGTTGTTGAAGCCGCGGAAAAAACAGAGGCGTACATGGAATGGAGGGCGAGCAATGAAAGATAATCTAATCGACCACGATAACAGCTTCGATGAAGGCTATGCCGTTGGGTACGATGACGGTATCAAAGTTGGTTACAGTAAAGGGTTCGACGATGGGGAAAAACAAGCACTGGAGAAATCGGAAGCAGATGCTTTGGATAAAGCTGAAAAAACTGTGTAAGATAAAAGTATGGTTCAGTTGAAAATGAGTCTGTTGAAAATGTGGTTTAAGTACTTGGGTGACGTTGAGCCCCCGAAAATCCTTTGGGAGAGTTACTGGCCTAGTTATTAAATCAAAGGGGCCGGACGTATTGTCCAGGCAACGTAGTTACCTGGAACGCGTACCGCCGGCCCTAACAAAACAAAAAAGTCTTCGTTAACCCCGCGCCTCCGGCGTGGGGTTATTTTTAGGAATACCCCATCCCTCCGATACCAACGAGAAACAGGTAGAGGCAGGCCGCAACTCCGAGGATCTTTACGATTGTCAGAAGTCGGTAGCGATTCATATTCCCATTACTTCTATGGTTTGATGGCAAAAAAGATAAATAAGCTAGGCAATCCGTCTGAAGAGAGGGTGGGGCTATGCGCTGCTTAGGTCGACTAAAATCAGCCGTATCGGCCTTCAATATAGTCTGAAGTTTTTTCGTTTTTAGGGTTAAGGAATAAATTCTCAGTACGATCGTGCTCTATGATTTCACCAAGTAACATGAAGATACACTCATTACTGATACGCCGGGCCTGGGCCATGTTGTGCGTGACGATTACGATAGTGTATTTCCCGGATAGAGTGAGCATTAATTCCTCGACTGCAGCGGTAGCCTCCACGTCTAGGGCTGAGCAAGGCTCGTCCATAAGGATGATCTTTGGCTTGAGGGGAAGCAGGCGGGCTATGCAGAGCTTTTGCTGCTGTTCGAGTTGCAGTTCGGTGGCCTTTTGCTTTAGGTTATCCTTCAGATCATCCCAGAGCATGACTTCCTGTAGGGCCTGCTCTACAGCCTCATCAAGTACAGAGCGTTTTAGTTCGCTACGGGGGGAGTGAATCCGTAGCCCGAATACCACATTTTCGTAAACAGAGATCGGCAGCGGGTTGGGTCGCTGAAACACCATGCCAACTGATTTTCGCAACTCGATCAGCGAAACATCAGTGTCGTAAATGTTTTTGCCAAGCAGGTTAATAGTGCCTTCGGTGCGAACATTGCCGTACCTTTCGTTCACACGGTTGAGGCAGCGAAGGAAGGTGGTTTTGCCGCATCCACTTGGTCCGATTAGCCCTGTGATTATGCCACCTCGGAGATTGAGGCTTACTTTATCAAGAGCCTGAAAGCCACCATACCAAAGATCGAGATCCTCGGTGACGATGGCATAATGGTTTTCGTCACTCATCGATCAACCGAAAGCTCCTGAGACGAATTCGTTTGTTTTAGTTTCTTTGGCGTTACCAGAAAACATCTTCTCTGTGTCATCTACTTCGACAAGATTTCCGTTGAGTAAAAACATGGTGCGGTCGGCCAGGCGACGTGCTTGTTGGACCAGATTTGTCACAAGAATGATGGTCATTTCATTACGCAGCTCCTTGAGGACATCCTCAATTTTCATGGTGGTGACTGGGTCGATGGCAATGGAAAATTCATCTAAACACAGCACCTCCGGCTGGTGTGATAATGCTCGAGCGATGGTGAGCCGTTGCTGTTGGCCGCCGGACAGCATCGTCCCCAACGTGTCGAGGCGGTCCTTTACTTCATCCCAGAGCGCAGCCTGCTCAAGGCATCGTTGAACAAGCTCGTTAAGCTCGTTCTTATCCTTCATTCCAAAGCTTCGCGGGGCAAATGCTACGTTGTCATAGATTGTTAGTGGCAGTCCAACTGGGAGAGGGGCGACCATTCCAATGCGACGCCGATATTCGTAGACATCCTTAAGATGAAAGACATTCTGCCCTTCCATTTTGACCGTTCCTTCTACACGCGCATTCGCGGTAAAATCAATCGTTCTGTTAATCACCCTCAACATTGACGTTTTACCGGATTGAGCAGGGCCGATTACTCCAAAAATCTCATTCGGCTGAATATCGAAAGTTATTCCGTGTATGACTTGTTTGCTGCCGTAGGAAACCTTTAAGCCATCGATATTAAGTTTGGCTCTTTGAACTACCATTTCCTATGTGTACGTAAATAGATTCGCAATCCGATGGAAAGTGCGTTCACCAATAAAACAACCCCAAGTAGTAATACTGCTGTTGCAAAGGGGACGGCGTCAGGAACACCCGGTACCTGGGTTGAGATGGTGTAGAGATGCATAGCCAGTGCCATGCACTGATCTAATAGTCCGTACGCCAATAGATCACCTTTTTCGACCGCTTTGTAGAAAACCACTCCAGTAAACATGATAGGAGCTGTCTCGCCAGCTGCGCGAGATACCTGAAGAATAATCCCGGTTAAAATCCCACTGATGGAGTTGGGCATGACAATGCCGCGGATTGTTTGCCATCGGCTTACGCCCATGTTCCACGAAGCCTGCCGGAATGACATAGGAACCGCTGATAATGCCTCTTTGGTGCTTGCGATAATCACGGGCAAGGTCATGACAGCAAGAGTTAGGGATGCGGCAAGGACGGAGCGGCCTAATCCGGCGGCTAGCACAAAAGCCCCGAGTCCAAACAGGGCGTGAACGATGCTCGGCACACCAGCAAGATTGATGACTGCCAAGTTGATAATACGTGTAAACCAATTTTCCTTAGCGTATTCGTTTAAGTAAATTGCAGCCATCACGCCTATTGGCGCGGCGATAACAAGAGAGATTAAAACCAGATACAGCGTTCCTAGAAAAGCAGGCCATATGCCGCCCGCGCGCATGCCGTTTTTCGGTAATTCCAAAACGAAATCTATGGAAAGCGCTGGCCAAGCTTTATAGAAGAGAAAACCAACAATTAAAAGAAGCGGCAGCACCATCGTCAGGGTCATCAGCAGAAAAACAAACTTGGCAATTTTTTCGGTGAGCTGACAGTTGCGCCCGATTCTAGTTTCGGTAAACCTCTTTGCATTATTTACAGATTCGGTCATTTCCCCTTTATTCCTTTTACAATGAGATCTGCCGCGAGGTTCACCGCGAATGTGATTGTGAAAAGTAGGATGCCAATAATGAAGAGCACCTGATAGTGGCTCGAGTCACGGGCGGTTTCACCTAGTTCTGCTGCAATCGTCGCAGTGAGTGTGCGCACGGAATCGAGTCCGTGCAGGAATGGGAATTCCGCATCAAACGGAATGTGCACGGCGTGGCCGGTAGCCATAAGTACAGCCATGGTTTCGCCAATGGCACGCCCTACGCCAAGCAGCACGGCGGCCAATAGGCCATTCTTTGCGGCTGGCAGGAGCACCTTGTAAACCATTTGCCAGCGTGTGACCCCGAGACCGATCCCAGCTTCTCGATAAGAGTCTGGTACAGCCTGAAGCGCATCCTCCCCGATAGATACGATGATGGGAACACTCATCAACGCCAAGATGATGGCCCCGTTCAGAACGGTTAGGCCAATGGGGGCTCCAAACAATTCCATAATCAGCTGGTTCATAATGGTGAGCCCAATGAATCCCCATACCACTGAGGGAATCGCCGCCAAAAGCTCAATAACGATCTTCAGGGCCTCTTTGAGTTTGGGGCTGCAAAACTCGGAAATGAAAAGGGCAGCTCCCAAGCCAAATGGCACCGCAATGACCATAGCTAGGACGGTTACACTCACGGTGCCGGCTATCAATGCGTAAACCCCGTATCGAGGATTACTCTCCGAAGCGGGATACCATTCCTTGGTTGTGAGGAATTTCCAAAAATCGAACTCTCCGCTAAACATCAATCCCTTAGCCTGCCAAAAAACAAACAGGAAAATAGCAAACACAAATACGACAGCACTGATCCCACAAATCCGGATTATCCATTCGATTAAGCCTTCGCTCAGGACTTTGTATTTAGATCGATGTAGCATATTGTTCGGTAATGAAACCTAAATGCCGTCAGTTTTTAGATGCGGGTATGTATCCGTTGTCCACAACGATCTTTTGACCCGCATCGGAGAGGCACCAGTCAATATAGTTCTTGATATGCCCGGTGGGTTCGCCGGCGGTGTACATGTAGAGCGGGCGTGAAATTGGATATTTTTTGTCGAGTGCGTTCTGGAGTGTCGGGGCGTAAGGAGCCTCTCCCTTTTTTACGGCAACTTTGAGCATTTTTACGTGGTCTGTGGCATATCCCATTCCGCTGTAACCGATGGCGCTTGGTGTGTTTCCTACGAGTTCTACAACATCTTTGGAGCCGTGCAGATCACGCGAGCCGAGTTTGAACTCCTTATCCTCACCGACCACTGTTTCTTTGAAGAAAACATAGGTGCCAGAGTTGGACTGGCGGCTGATTCGAATAATTTCGTCGTTTCCATCACTGGATTTTACGCCAAGTTGCGACCATTTGGTGATGGTGCCTTCCTCTCCATATATCCCACCCAATTGCTCGATAGTGATCTCTTCAAGTGGATTGTCTTTGTGCACATAAACAGCCAAGGCGTCGAGCCCCATGACGTGCTGCTTGGGATCCTTACCATGTGTATTCTCGGACTTGGTTAATTCGCTGCTTTTCATGGCTCGACTGCAGTTGGCGATGTCGGCAGTTCCATTGATTAGTGCCGCTATGCCGGTTCCTGAACCCCCTCCGGCCACAGCTACATCTACATTGCTATTGGTTGCTCCGTAGGCCTCCGCCCAAGCCTGCGCAAGGTTTACCATGGTGTCAGAGCCTGCATTTTGTATTTCGACGGAGTTCCCGGCACCGGCCTTTTGGCCTCCATTCGTGGTTTTCTTTCCACATCCAACTAGAAGTAACCCGCCGGCCAGCCCGGCCAACCCGAATATTACGAAGGTGCTCTTTAGGATCGTGCTCATGTTGTTTTCTTTGTTTAGTTAGTTGCCCTCGGACTGACCGAGGATAGCCTGAACCAAGTCTTCAATGTTTTGGTTCAGGAAAGTGTATGTTTCTTCCATGGATGCCGCTGCTTGGCCCAGTTCCCACGCGATACTGATAGTCTTGGTGGGGGGGGTAGGGAACGCTTTAGTTCCTAGGCTGTTCAAGGCGACGACTACATGATAGTGATTTAGCTTGGGGAGGTTGTCCACGGACTTGGTAATATTATTGCCAATGTCGTGTCCCTTAGCCTTGAGGAAGGCAACCGTTTCGGGAGTGATTTTCTTCGACTCTATCCCGGCGCTGGAGAAAACGAAGTTCGGTTGGTCGAGAGTATTTCCGATCGCCTCGGCAATCTGGCTAGCGCTGGAGTTGTCGTCATCGACGAACAGCACCTGGAAGACCTCCTTGCTCATATGCTTCATGTACTGGCCGGTGCACATGTAGAGTGTTTCCTCGCAGATGTTCTTGGACTGGTCTGCAACCCGCTCAAGCCGCCGGGCTATTGTCTGTAGCGGGGTGAGGGCGGTGGTGGGGATTTTTTTGTCAGCTCTGAGCTGGAACAAGTCATCGTTGATTTTATCGCGTACCCTGTTGGCCTCCCTTTGAGCGAGCATCGTGGTCTTGGCCAAGTCGGCGTCCTGCTCGAGAAAGGCATTGATCGAGTTTTTGAGCATGGATATGGAAGTTTCGCTGATCGCCTGAAAGTCAGTATAGTTCAGGTCGAGGTTGAGCGAATTGACCACAAGGCCCCGCCGGGCAATGCTCTCCGCGTAGTCGCCGATTCGCTCCAGCTCAAGGTTGATCTTGATGGTCGCGTAGACGAAACGCAGGGGGCCGGCAACCGGTTGCTGGCGAACCAGAAATTCCAGACAAAGCTGGTCGATTTCTTTTTCGTATTCGTCAATTTTCTGATCACGCAGGATCACCGCGTAGGCCAGTTGACCGTTTCTTTTGAACAAAGCCTTGAGGCTGTCTTTTAAGGCAGATTCGACCAGCCCAGCCATCTGCTGAAGCTTGGATCTTATCAATTGTATGTCCCTTTGAAGCTTAGCCTCTAAATGTGTATGACCGCTCATGACATAATGGGAGCTGTTGCGCCGTAAGAGCAAAATGATACACTTTTAGAGAATGTCGATATGAAGTTAGATGTGTTACATAATTGTTACGTTTTGCGACTTTGTGGCGGTGAGATACAAGCTTGGTTTGCGTGACACAATCGTGACAATACAAAAAAGTCTTCGTTAGCCCCGCGCCTCCGGCGTGGGGCTATTTTTTTGGTTTAGGCTACTGACTGCTTCGAATCGCTACTCCGGTACTCCCTCTTTGTTTCCTCGATAGCGGCTGTCAGTGACTCCGTGTCGGGAGGCAGAATCCCAAAGTACGCGGTGCAGTCCGCTTGAGACTGCGGGGCGTCGTAATGTTTTTTGAAGATTGCTGGTTTATGGCCGCTCGCCCGATGCCAGTCATCGTCCGACAAGTGTTTGCGAAATTCGGCGTGGTAATATCCGTAGCTGCAAAGACTATGTCTCGATTGAGATTGTGGCCAATCGCCAACGATCCCCGCTGCTTCCTTGATTTCTTTTCG
>CAJWOI010000040.1 GCA_913044255.1 uncultured Alphaproteobacteria bacterium | reverse complement strand
TTAACGCAGTGCTTCTAGGAGCTTTGGCGGCGACACCAGCATTACCGATGATAAAAAAAGAGAATTTTGTTGTAGCAATTCGTAGCGGTGGGAAGGCAATCCCCAGTAATTTGGCGGGATTTGAAGCAGGGTTTCATATCGCACAAAGTGAACGAAAGCAGGGACAAGCGCTACAAACTCGACAGAATCCTAAAGAGGTAGGACGTGTTGAACGATTGTTACAAGAAGTGGAAAATGACCCGGAACAGGTACGGAAAATTATTGGACATGGAGTACGTAGACTCGCGGGTTACCAGGATTTTTCCTACGCACGTCTTTATCTTACTCGAGTGTCGCGTGTGCGTGCCGTGGACAGAACGCATGATAACTCTTTGATACAGGAGGCGGCGCGTCAACTCGCTTTACGTATGGCGTATGAAGATGTGGTTCGGGTAGCGCAATTAAAAACTGCACGGACTCGTATGCAGAAGGTGCGAGCGGAGATAAAAGCCGCCCCCGGTGAACCGGTCCGAGTTACAGAGTTTCTTAAACCTGGAATTGAAGAGGTTTGTTCATTGCTTCCGGGATTCGTTGCGCGTCCTTTGTTACGGTGGGCTTTTAACCGGGAATTAACTGATAAACTTCATGTAGGTTTGGCGATTAACACATCAACCGTGATGGGATTTTTGGCTATTTGGTTGTTGGCACGACTCCGACCATTAAGGAGACTGGGGCACCGGTTCCGAGAAGAACAGCTAGCAATGGACGCGTGGTTGGATCTGGTTTGTGCCGCCGCGGATCGGTCTCCGGAATTGGCTCACCAAATTATTTCTTGTGCACGTCTAATCAAGGGATATGGAGAGACACATCGTCGCGGCCGCAAAAATTATGAACGGATAAAGGATAGCTTAATAACTCCGGCGTTGGATGGTTCAATGCCGATCGAGGAGTCGGCAAACAAGATTGAGCAAGCGGTAATGGCGGCCCTTGCGGATCCGGATGGGGTGGCACTAGGCGACGTCTTGGTTCCTTCTAAGGACGACGTTGCATCCACTGTAGCCCATGCCGCGGAATAACGTTCTGAACAAGTAAAGCTAAATTTTAGAAATTTGTCGAAAGCATTTCTTGGGATTAAGTCTGATGCAATGTTCCACGGGATGCTATGGCTAGTAAGGTGTTTGATGTTTATTCATCGTTTTTGAGTAGATGTATTAGTTGTTGTAGCTTGTGTTCGGCGCGTGCTTTGTAAGCTTCAATGTCACGCCCACTCCAGTCATAGAAACCAAGACCAGTTTTTGCGCCGAGATCGCCGCGTTCGTAGCGATCCTGGACTACTCTTGATGGTTCTCCGCTTCGGTGCAAGTGCGGCACGATCCCCCTTTGGGCCAATGCATGAGTGTCAAGTCCACTGACATCTTTTTGTTCGATTAGACCGGTTACGCACATTCTCGGACCAAGCATCCATTTTGCAAATTTATCGATAGCTTCCACGTCAACAATCCCCTCCTCAATCAGGTGATAGGCTTCATGAAGAAGCGCATGTTGCAGTCTATTTATCATAAAACCCACTATCGGCCGATTGAGAACAATTGAGTCCTTCCCGGTTTTTTTGAGCGCTCTTGTAACCCGTTGCAAGGTGCGAGTGGTAGTTTGAGATACACGAATTACTTCAACCATCGGCAGCGCTTCTGCGGGATGCATGTAGTGCACACCTATGAACCGTTCAGGATACTTTAGATGGTCTGCCATTTGGTTTAGTGGCAGGCTGGAAGTATTGCTGGCTAATATCGGTATATCTCCGTAGGCCAGCTCAAGACGTTCCAGTAGCGATTTCTTGAGTTCCATTGTTTCTGGCACGGCCTCGATGATTAGGTCGGGAGGTTTTTCGGGAAGTTGCTGGAGCGCGGACGCTCTTTGGGGGAGGTCGGTGATCCTAGTGGGATCTCGGGTTAGCACAGTCGTATCAAATCCGGCTGCAGAAAATGACAAAACGATGCCACGACCCATTGAGCCATAGCCGACTATCAAAACGGATTTAATTGCATCTTTGTCGGTTTGTTCCATTGCTCGACCTTCCCCCATATGGGCGAATAATTTCGCCGCGCTCTGCAGAATGGTTTTACCAGTATGGTTGGTCCTTCGTCGTTTTTCCCAAATACTATACCTAAAGGGGAAGATAGGCTCTTGGAGTCCGCTCTTGTGCTAAAAATTCCTGCTATAAGAAAAATTCTTGAGGAAGGGCTTTGAAAGTTTCCGCTGCCGACCAAGAATTTTAGCGTGTTTACTTTCAATCATGCTATTACCTGAATCCGCTAAGATTGACCACAAAGGAAAAATCATAATGGCCGAAGCAACGTTGAACGCTGATGAACTTGCTGATTTGATAGCCCTAGACACACCTACCGTTTGTAATGCGCTTGAAATTTGTCTACCAGAAAGACGTTCCTTTGGTTTTACGACGCGACATCTTCATTGTATCAGGCCGGAACTACCCCCCATGGTCGGCTACGCTAGAACAGTAACTATCCGAGCTTTACAGGCTTCGGCAGATGGGCCTGACGTGCAGCGTGAAAAGAGGGTTACTTATTACAACTACGTTGCTTCCTCACCGGGCCCGACTGTCAGTGTTGTGCAAGATCTAGATGACGGACAGGCGGGATTTGGTTGTTTCTGGGGAGAGGTAAACAGCAATGTGCATAAGACGTTGGGGTGTATGGGAACAATTACCAATGGCGGTGTAAGGGATTTGAATGAGGTTGCTGATGGATTTCAAGCGTTGGCAGGTGCTGTCACACCCAGTCATGCAAACGTCCATGTGGTTGATGTTGGCGGCGAAGTAAACGTTGCGGGAATGATTGTTAAGTCGGGAGATTTGGTGCATGCAGATCTGCATGGGGCGGTTGTCATTCCTCACGAAGTGGCGAGGGACGTTCCCGCGGCTGCAGCGCTTATGGTGCGTCGTGAGGCAGTTATCTTGGCGGCCGCAAAAGCACCAGGAGCAACAGCAGCTTCAATCGCAAAGGCGATGATGGAATCGACAAAAGTGACGTAACCTGTGTTCGTGCCGCCTGGAGAGGATAAAGCAGTAATTCTTATCAAGCGGGGCAAAACATTTCTGTGCGATACCGTCGACAATAACGATCTATGAACACGTAGTAACAATGTGAAGTTTTTGGAGTTGGAGGTTGGCTCAGCTCCGCCTTATCTTGAGCGTTGGTACGTTTGGCCTGCTTGCCGCCACTTTTCCAAAATGTAGTATGGTTTAGAACGGTAGGTATGCTCAAGAATATGGGATGGTGAAGACAGATGCTGAAAATGGGTTTTAAGGCTTTACTGGGACGAGCCAATACAGAAATTGAGACGATTTCTGTCGATGATGCGAAGGAGCACCTTGCTTCCAAGGACGTATTGTTTATCGATGTTCGTGAAACGCAAGAAGTGCAAAATACGGGTGGCCTTCCGGGTCATGTGCATGTACCGCGCGGTTTCCTGGAATTTATCGCAGATCCTGAAAGTCCAATGCATAAACCGGAGTTATCGTCGGGCAAGCAGCTCGTGCTTTACTGCGCTTCAGGAGGGCGTTCTGCTTTGGCGGCGAAAACTCTTCAGGACATGGGTATTGCAGGCGTTTGTCATATTGCTGGCGGATACACCGCTTGGGTTGAATCCGGAGGTCCCACTGAATAATTCTAAATAGGTGAGTTAATTGGTCTTTGATATATAGGTAGTTCTCGTTCGGTATCTGGGCGCTTTGGCACGGAAGACTAGTGCCTCATCTCCGGGCATATTTTTAATCAAACGTACTGATTCGCGTCGGGGACCTATTTCTGTCAAAATTGCGTACAGTGTGGATCTCATAGGTGTTAGATGATAGGGGGCGGCAGATGGAAACAGCCAAAGCCGATTCATTGACGGGCATTGAGTTGCTTGCCGATTTGCCGGACGATGAAGTGAGCGAGCTAAGGCAAAAATGCAGCTGGTTGCGCTACGATGGAAACGAACAAATTCTTGACCGAGAGAGTGATAGTCGCGACGTTTTTTTTGTTGTGAAGGGTCGAGTCCAAGTAAAGAATTTTTCGTTTTCTGGGCGAGAAATTGCTCTTGCGACCATATTGGCAGGTGGCTATTTCGGGGAATTGTCTGCTGTGGATCAGCAGCCGCGTTCAGCGAGTGTGCTTGCGGCAGAGCCTTCAGTGGTCGCTAGCCTCGGCCCAAACCACTTTATTGAACTTATCAGACGTTATCCGATTGTAGCGCTCCGGGTGCTTGGCCGTTTGGCTCAGATTGTCCGCAATTGCGATGAAAGAATTATGGATTTAAGTACATTGGGTGCTGTACAGAGGGTCTACGTTGAACTTTTGCGCCTAGCAAAGACTAACCCTGCAGAGCCTTCTGTCTGGGAGATTTATCCTGTGCCGACACAAGTAAATGTAGCCGCGCGAGCTAGCACTACCCGTGAGACTGTGGCACGCGTTTATAGCCAACTACGAAAATCAGGGCTCATCACTCTTAAGGGAAAGACCCTTTACCTCAACGACCATGCTAAACTTGAGGTTATGGCGGAACGGTTACAACATAGCCAAAGTGAAGCTATCTCGAGGTAGTTCCTAAGCGTTCAAGTTGTTTAGAAACGAGATACCTCCACCTCTTTGTCTGTTATAAACTCAAGGAGAGCCGGCACCCCATTTTGCGTCTGCTCGATGCCTCTCTGGATAGCAGGGATGATCTCCTGGGCTTCAGTCACCCGTTCGCCGTAGCCACCAAACGCTCGTGCCATGGCAGCGTAATCGCCAGAGATATCAGTTGATCGGTATTTTTCAGTCGCCACCTGCATGATTTTTAGTTCAATCGCCATACAAAAATTATTCAAGAGTATGGAGAGTATCGGTATTCGTTCTCGCACCGCTGTTTCAAAATCCATACCTGTAAACCCTATCGCGGCATCCCCCCAGATGTTGATACATAGTTTATCTGGTTGGGCTAGTTTTGCCCCCATGGCAAATCCCAAGCCGCTGCCCAACTGCGTGGTTTTGCCCCAGCCTATGTAGCTAAGAGGTGTGGTGGAAGTCCAGAAGGGTGTTGTCTGGTCTCTTGGGCTGCCAGCATCATGGGTGACAATGGTGTTTGCTACATCAACGGTATTGGCTAGATCCCAGATTACACGGTAAGGACAAAGTGGACTTTGATCCGAAGTTAATTTGGGCATCCACTTTGCAAGCCATTTTTCTCGAAGAGACGCTATCTCCTGGCTTACATTATTATGATCTCTAGGTTTGCCATCTAGTTTCTTTTCAACGTGTTCCAGGACTGCATCCAAAGTAAGAGCCGCATCGCCTATCAGGGCATAGTCTGCCTCAACGTCTTTGTTCAGATCCGTTGGTTCCAACGTGCAATGAATGATTTTTGGGCCTTTCGGCATGGTCACGCCGAAGGACGTCTCGGTGAAGCTGCAACCAATTCCAAACACCACATCAGCTTTATGGAGAAATTCATGTAAAGGAAGCGACATGGCTACGCCCGCGGCACCAAGTGATAGTGGGTGGTCCTCGGGGAAAGCACTCTTGCCACCCAGACTACTCATCACAGGTATGGCTAGTAGTTCGGCCAGGCGTTTGAGTTGTGGCCACGCTTCCGCATAATGTACGCCTTGTCCCACATATATAACGGGATTCTTTGCACTCATTAATACGTCGGCCACTGTGCCTACTTCTTCCGGATCTGGGCCGGAGCGTGTTGAGAGAGTGGGTTTGTAGGAGAAGTTTTCCACCTCTTCACCAAAAAGGTCAGCTGGGATTTCGACCAAGACAGGACCCGGACGCCCATTACGTAATTGCGTAAACGCTCGCCGCATCACGTTGGGTATTTCATTGGCACTGGTTATAGGCTCAGTCTGCTTGGTGATATGTTTAAAGTTTAGTGAAGAATTAAAATTGGGTGTGACGTGTGCCTGTCCTCGGGTATATCCCATAGGCATCACCAAAATTGGCACGGAGTCACCAAATGCTTGTGCAACACCACCCATTGCGTTTTCCGCTCCAGGTCCCATCTGCATTGCAAATGCACCAATTGTTTTCCCACTCGAAACGCGAGACATGGCATCAGCCATATGTAGTCCGATTCGCTCTTGTCGAACCACAATTGTTCGAATATCCGCGCGGGCAGCGGCTTCTATAAGATGGTTCACTGGGTAACAGATTAGGGTTTCCACGCCCTCTCGTTTGAGGATCTCAGCGATTGCGTCACCTGTTTCCACGTTTTTTCTCCATACCTAACCCACTCCAAACGGGTGGGGTGCTATTGTTAAGTGTGTTTTGGAGGGTCATCCAGCTGGGGACGATAGTTTCTGTTGGCGCCGGTTACCCTGCCTTCCATTTAATTGAGCAGCCCATACTGGCTATCTGTTGTCGCGGACCTTCCTTTGTTTCCGAAATCTGTATCATAGCTTTGAATAACTCCCGTTCAGCATCAGGAACATTGGTGGTTTTCGTCTGATCGAGTCGTCCACGATACTGCAGTTCAAGGTTTTTATTGAACCCAAAAAAATCTGGAGTGCACACGGCGTTATATAACTTTGCTACGTCTTGGTCCTCATCCCACAGATATGGGAATGAGAAATTTTTGTATTTACTAAAGGCAACCATATGATCGAAGTCATCTTCTGGATAAGAAATACTATCGTTCGAGTTGATACCAATAGTATGGATTCCATAGTCCAAAAGCTCGTTCGTATCTCGCACCAACTTGTCAATGATAGCTGTTACGTAAGGGCAGTGCTGGCACATGAATACAATTAGTGTGCCATTTGGGCCACTGAGCTCTCCTAGAGAATGAACCTCTCCATCGACGCCCTTAAGTGAGAAAACAGGCGCGCTCCAGCCAAAATCACAAATTGATACTGCTTCAGCCACTTTGCGGCCTCCTAATGGGGTTCAGTTGTTTTACGATACGGAATTTACATGTTTTAACTGTTTCGAGGAACTGATGTTATCGCTAGATAGATTTTTCGCTCTAAGAGTGTTTTTTCAAATTGACTGACCAGTGCGGTTTCTTAGGATTGTTCCTTTGGTTATAACATCGCACTGTATCTAATGCTTTAGACAATTAGAGAAAATAACGGCTATGGAGGCCAATGATGCTTGACCAATTCCACGTACCTGAAGATATCGCGGTCTTTGTTGATCCGGAAGCTATGCGCGCCACTGTTGTAGACATCTTCACGGCCCTTGGAATGTCCGGAGAGCATGCCCGGCAATCGGCCGATGTTCTCCTTTATGCAGATGTGCACGGCATAGACACCCACGGCGTGTCAAACATGCTGCGAGTTTATGTTCAACGAATGCAGGAAGGTGAAATTAATCTTAAGCCAAAGTGGCGTATCATCCGAGAGGCCCCGGCGGCATGTACAATCGATTCGGACGGCGGTCATGGCGGCGTGATCGGACCCGAGGCGATGAGAGAGGCAATTGCGAGAGGAAAGAAATTTGGCGTTGGTGCGGTTACCGTGTCCAATGGCGGTCACTTTGGGGCAGCTGCCTATACTGCGGCAATGGCTTTGGAACATGACATGATTGGTATTGCTATGACGGCAGGCGGCATGGCATTGGCTCCAACTTTCGGTGCAGAAGCTCTCGTCGGCCTCAATCCAATCGGAATTGCGGTTCCCAGTCGCGACGAGGCGCCGTACATCTTTGATGCTTCGATGAGTGCTGTAGCGGGCAATAAAATTAAGCTCATGCAGCGACTTGGTCGTGGGACGCTTCCCGGATGGATAACAGATCAGAAGGGTACTCCTATTATGAACGAACAGGAAATTCCCGAGGGTTATCTGCATTTACCCGTCGGTGGCACGAGGGAAATTGGGTCTCATAAGGGGTTCGGTCTCGCGATGATGATTGAGCTTCTCACTAGTGCCTTGTCTGGAGGCGCAGCTGGCCCCGACCGACGAGCAGAGCAGGCACACCATTTCCTTGCTTACCGCCTCGATGCGTTCACAGATGTGGAACAGTTCAAGGATGATGTGGATGCTTACCTCAAGCGCTTGCGGACATCTAAGACAGCGCCCGGTGAAGAGCGAGTGTACTATGCTGGTTTGCTGGAGTACGAAGAAGCAAAAAAAAGACACGTGGTAGGTATTCCTTATCACCCAGAAGTAATCAGTTGGTTCAAGGAAGTTATTTCTGAATTTAATATTCAAGATCGCCTACCGCAGTAAAAATCGGTGTGGGAAATGTAATCTATTTTAGAGGACTTGTTTCTTTCTTTATGTAACGCGCCAACTGCAAGCGCAATTATGGCGTTGTTTCGATCATTATTTGAGAAGTTGCAAGCGACATGAAAAATTGTCAGCACAAGCGTATAATATGAGCGGAAAGTTGATGAATTCCTTGCTAAATCTCATATGTGTCATGTTGTTCATCGCCATATACCTGGATGGTGCTGCTGCCAAGGATGACCTTGTCAAAACTCGTATGTACCAGTTGAAGTCTTTCCAAGCTTGCAACAAATGTGACCTTAGCGGAGCCGATTTAAGTGGTGCAATTCTTCACCAGAGCAACTTGCGTGAATCTATATTAACTGGCGCAGATCTAAGGTGGGTTTATTTCAATGGGGTGAATCTTCGTGGTGCCAATTTAAGTGAGGCAGATTTGCGGTATTCATGGTTAAACGAAACCGATTTAAGGAACGCGAATCTTAGTAACGCAGATTTGGACAATGCGCAATTTAGTGGTGTAAATCTGAGTGGCGCTATTTTAAAAAAAGCATATGCATCTAATGGAGACCTGAGCGAATCGATTTTTGCCCGCGCTAATTTAAGCGAAATAGATTTAAGTGGGACGAATCTTACGGGGGCAGATTTTCGGCACGCGTATTTGGACAGCTCTATTTTAATCAAAACAGATTTAAGCAATGCGATTTTGATTAATGCACAAATGCGTAAGAGCAATTTGCTGGGAGCCAATTTACTGAATGCAAATTTACGTATGGCCGATCTAAGAGGTGCAAACTTGACCAAAGCGGATCTCTCGACGGCCGACCTATCCCATGCCAACATGGAAGGTGTTATTTTTTGCAACACTCTAACTCCATGGGGAGAGGATAATTCGGGCTGTCGATAATAAATAAGTTGAAACAATAGGACGGCCAATATGCGAATGAATTCTTACTCCGGTCGTTTACTTTTGAAGGTAGCAAGTGGTCCGATATGTAGCTTGTTCGCATAACCACGTATAACCAAAGTACAATACTAAATAGTAGTATTTGACACCGTACTGAACCTCTGTCGAGAAGCTTTTGAGTACAGTTCCTTCTAGAATCATCCTTTCTGCGTCTTTTCCTCTAACGATATTTTCTTCACTTGGTGCATCGTTAGCAAAAATTGGTTCAATCATCAGAAGCATGCAGGCGACCAGTACACAACGTTTCATTATCTCAACCAAGTGTGAACTACAAACGAGATACTAGGAGTTGTCCATCGTTACCAGTTCAGGAGGCATGATTTTTGTTCCCTCCAACCGCCGTCAGACGGGAAAACTGTCTGCATCTTAACACTTTGCACCTCGCCGTCGAACCATGGTCCAACCGTCGAACGCCATATTTTGAAGTGTGGGGTATCCTTGTGAGCGTCAAAAGCAGCGTCGTCCTCATAAACTTCATAAAGGTGAAATACTTGAGGATTTTCGGAATTCTGAAGGATGTCAAATCGGAAACAACCGGGTTCATCTCTGACTGATCCCTCAGAGTCACCAAAGCTAGCATCCCGGAATTGCTCTAAAAACCCGTCCTTTATTTTTATGGTGAC
Organism: uncultured Alphaproteobacteria bacterium; assembly: GCA_913044255.1. Lineage (GTDB taxonomy): Bacteria > Pseudomonadota > Alphaproteobacteria > UBA7887 > UBA7887. Next base: position 3,252 of record CAJWOI010000040.1, on the reverse strand, counting down.
GAAGATAGAAATCATGGGTGACCTCCATGTAATTTAAAAGTTTGTTCCGATAATTATTTTTTCAGGTTTAATAGATTATTGTCCAGTATGCTGTTCTGTAGAAAATGACTTTTGCGATGACGGTTCGACATTCCCACGAAGGTTGAATCATTGAGGCAGCTAAACCCCCTTCATCGCAGGAAAGCACGCATGAGCTATTTCAAGTGGCACAGTCTCGAGTTTGTTGTGAAGAATGCAAAACCTACGTATTGGCAATCTGGATACTAAATACCCCCATCACATGATCCCGGCACGAGGTCGCGATGTAAGTGTGGCCCCACCATCCACTACCAGTACTTGACCCGTGATAAAACGAGCCCACGCAGAAGTCAAAAAAACCACTGCATGGCCCACGTCCCAGCCGTAACCTTCGAGTTTCAGTGGAGAAGATACACGCCGACGTTCACGAGCCTCTTCAGACATTCCCCCAGCGTAGACCATGGGGGTGTATACCGGTCCAGGTGCGACACAGTTCACCCGTATGCCGTCCTCTGCGTGATCCATGGCCATGGCTCTGGTTAAGGCAATGACGGCACCTTTTGATGCTGAATATGCGGTGAGACCCCGGGGTCGAAGGGCGGATATCGAAGATATATTGACGATACTTCCACCGCCAGTTTTTTTCATTTCTGGAATAATGTGTTTTGACGTTAGAAACATCGCCGTGACATTAACTTTCATCAGATTATCCCATCGTTCCTGGTCGTCTTCAACGACAGACCCTGCGTGAGCAATACCTACATTATTATCAAGGATATCTATTCGGCCATATGTATCCATTGCATGAGTTGCTAGCTGTTTACATGCTTTTTCGTTGGTGACATCTACTTCACTTGGTTCGGCGCAACCACCAAACTCGCTGATCATATCCGCCGTTTTTTGGGCAGCATTAAGATTTTTGTCAGCCACCAGTACTTTAGCTCCGGCTTGGGCTAATAAAACTGAAGCTGCACGCCCATTCCCAATTCCATCTTTTTCTGCACCGCCGCCGCAAACGATGGCTACCTTGTCGGAGAGACCTATATCACTTGGTATTTCCATAAAAACAACGTCCTCAATTCCGTAATGACTGATTTGATATGATTCAAATGCTTTGGACGAACAAAACTCTGCCTTTACACCAAAGGTTAAGTCGGAATGTTAGTTTCTGCAAAAATCCTTTTGGCGATACGAAAACTATCTATTGCTGCAGGCCATCCACAGTAGACCGCCGATTGAAATAAAATTTCTTTGATTTCGTCTTTCGTGACGCCATTATTGATTGCTCCCTTTAGATGGGTTTCAAATTCGTGGGGTCGGTTAAGTGCTGTCAACATCGCGAGATTGAGCATACTACGTATTTTTAAGGGTAGGCCTGGACGGGTCCAGACTACGCCCCATCCAAACTCGGTAACCATCTCCTGTAATTCTATGCTTATGGGGTCACCCTCTGCATTTTGGAAGGCCGTATCTACATAATCGACTCCTAGAACATTTTTCCGTACCGCCAATCCTTCCTTGAAACGAGTCGTGGTTGATTCTTTCATCGCTGCATCTCCTTTGTTTCAAACTTACCCAAGTAAGAGGTGGGTCTCGAATAAGATACAATATTGGTGGTAGTATGAAGTTATGATTAGGTGGAGGGAGTAAGCGATATGAAGTGGGGTGTCTTCAGCCTGAGTCAAATTCCGGATTTAAGTAGGGTGCCGGTGGCATTTGAGGAAGATTTTTCCCTGTTCCAGCGTGCGGAGGAGCTTGGCTACGACACAGTGTGGCTTGCGGAGCACTTATTTTCGAATTACGGGCTCGTTACGTCGACACAGGTGTTGGCTGCTGCTGTGGCCAAATGCACGACGAAAATAAAAATTGGTACTGCTGTAGTAGTTATCCCATTTAATCACCCGCTTCGTGCGGCGTCCGACTTTGCTTTGGTCGATGTCATCTCAAAAGGTAGATTAAAATTCGGCGCGGGAAGGGCGTATCAACCACATGAATTTTTAGGGCTCGATATTCCTATGGAGCAGAGCAGGGAGATGTATGCCGAGGGATTAGACATCATAATTAAGGCGTGGACTAACGAGAAGGTCAAGTACGATGGGGAGTTCTGGAAAATTCGTGAACCCGTCGAAGTCCTTCCCAAACCGATTCAAAAACCACATCCACCCATATATCAGGCATGTATTACCCCGGATAGTTTCCGCACGGCGGCACGGCAAGGCTTGAACCTGCAGCTGGCTTCACCCTTTAGCTATCGTACGTATCGTGAAAGCTGGATTGACAAATTGGCTGACAGTGTTGCCGCTTATGAGGAAGAGTGCATCGAATCTGGTCGGGATCCCAAAGCCGGTGAGCGTATGATGCTGCTGCCGTTTTTTGTAAGTGAAACAAGTGAGGAGGCACAGAAAATTTATGGAAAGCACGTGGAGTGGTTTTACTCAAAAGTGACTGCCAATCAGAAAAGTGTATCGGGTCAGGCTTCGGTGGTGAAGGGTTATGAGTTAACGATGTCTGAGAGTAAAAAAACTTTAGAGGGAGGCTATTTAAATTTTAACCAACTGCACCAGCATGGTGCGGCAATTGCCGATGATCCAGAAACGTGTGCGTTTAAACTAAACAACTTGCGTGAGCATTTGGGTATCACCGAATTTGTGTTGTGGTTCAATATCGCGGGTATGCCTGTGGAACAATCCATTCGAGCAATGGAACTTGCCATGAGAGAGGTGATTCCACGGGTGAATTCTGCCGACGCCGCACAAGTTGCGGCGAAGTGAGGAAAAGTTAACGAATCTATACTGGTTAACATTGGGGATGGAGTAGTCAATTAAGGATGTGATGTTTCAAATTATTTATCTTTGGATTGGGCATGATCTTGCTTAATAATAGAGCATCTACGATGCCTCCCTTTTCTTTGTTACAATAAGCCCATTGGATTTTGTGCATGTCCAGTATTCCATTGAAACTTTTTGTTTCCGCAGTGCTGTCGACTGTATTTATATTTAGTGGGACGGCTTTCGGGAAATGTGATTCTGAAGAGATTAAAATAAAGTTTAGCCATGTCACCAACGCTGATAGGCACCCCAAAGGAATCGCTGCTGGCTTACTCGAAAGTCGCGTGAATAAGGAGATGAACGGGAAAGCCTGTATGGAGGTTTTCCCAAATTCAACGTTGTTTGATGACAACAAGGTTCTGGAAGCAATGCTAAATGGGGACATTCAACTTGCCGCCCCGTCGCT
>CAJWOI010000039.1 GCA_913044255.1 uncultured Alphaproteobacteria bacterium | reverse complement strand
AGCTCAGTTGGTTAGAGCAGCGGAATCATAATCCGGAGGTCGGTGGTTCGAGTCCACTCTCCGCTACCACCACTCGATTGAGACGGTGGACCCCGTGGGTTACGTCCTTTACGGAGGTTGTATTTTGGTTGGGCCTATCGGTTCTCAAGAGGAGGCCGATTCACGCCTTCTCGGAACCGCCATACAGACATGGATCCAGGAGCATATCCCTTGCAACAGTTGGCAGGACGGGCTTAACATCCACCCAGGGAACGATCAAATGCATTTCTTTTTCCACCCATAGCATTTTGTCGGAATGGACTGACCAAGGATACTTCATTGAAACATTCGATTCCTGGCGTGCTCGCAGCGATGTGTAGCGTTTTGTTCCTGGCTCAAGCCTGCAACAAAAGCACAAATCTCTCCCATACAACAGCTCCCAGCATGGGTGATGGTGAGGCTGATTTGCAAGCAACGTTTCAGCCTATCACCGATGTTCCAATTCCCCCCGGCACAACGTTAGATGCCCAAAATTCTTTGATTCTGGGAAACGGAGATCAATGGACGGGCCGACTGGTGCTCAAACTTAATCAAAGTCATTCTGACGCATTTGCACTTTACACTACGCAGATGCCCCAATTTGGTTGGAAAGCGATCGCCAGCATTCAATCAGAAACAAGTTTACTGACCTTTGTTCGTGGAAACAGAGCAACCACTATTGAAATTATTGAGGGACGCGCAATTAGAGGGTGTCTAGTGCGAATAACTATGGCCCCACAGGCTACAACAAATTAACTAAATATTTAATTCCCTAACTCTTATTTTTTAACCTCGACCTCTTTCGTCTGGTGCGAATAGAAGTTAGCGCTGCCATGACGATACGCCACCGACCGTCTTTTTGACGTTTCTCCCAATAACGCCCAATAGAGACGTGTTATTTAGCAAATCTCGCTGGTGGCTGCGGGTTGTTCGCGGGGTCAGTATTGTATTTTACTATTCGCTCGATCTCTCCGGTGTTTATCATCGATTTTAAGTCAGCCTCGAAAGCATCTGCCTCGTATTTCGGATAAACCTCCTGACGAGCTATGTACACAGCGAACGATTTCAGATACTTAGTTTTCTTCGTTGGATCCGCAATCGTTTCCTTGGTCCACTCGTAGAGCGGATAATTCTCGATGCCTTGACGTTCTGCTTCAGCAACGTATTCAGTAAAGGCATCAAATTGGCATCTCAGTGTGGCATCATACCGTTTTAGAATTTCCGCGAGGAGTGCCATTTTCTTACCACTCGGATCATTCCGCATAATTTGGGCCGCCGACTCGGAGAAATTGATTCGTATCTGGTAGTACCATTTGTGGGTCATATAACTAAGTCCACTTTGTTTAATGGGCCCTAATCGCTCTTAGCACGACCCTCTCTTTCCGTAAAACCCTAACACTGCCAAACATCATCCCCTCTGCTCATACCGCAACCCATAACGGCCATTCCATCGTAAGAAAACCTCTCCCCCATAACGGCCACTAGTATCACACTTTCTTCGGGGTTTTCTCGCGTCTCCGTGGGGCTCTGATTTTTGTCCATTATGTGTCAGAAAAATCAGAACATAAATAGAACTATGAGGTATTTTATTCATTTATATTAGTTACTTAGGTACTTCACTTGCAAAATAGAACAAAAGTAGTACGATACTCTGATTGCAACACAGAAGAGCCTGTGGAATAAGGGAGAACATTCCTATGTCAGAACCGTCACTACGAGTTGTTGGAACCGAGGATATGGACAAGCAAAAAGCGCTCGACGCTGCCCTTAGTCAAATAGAACGAGCCTTCGGGAAAGGCTCGATCATGAAACTCGGAGAAAGCGGCAAGGTGGTCGAGACTGAGGTGATTCCAACTGGCTCACTGGCACTCGATGTTGCACTTGGTATTGGGGGTCTACCACGTGGCCGAGTAGTAGAAATTTATGGTCCAGAGAGTTCCGGTAAAACCACCCTTGCATTGCACGTATTGGCTGAAGCACAAAGGCGCGGCGGGGCCTGCGCTTTTATCGACGCTGAACACGCCCTTGATCCTATTTATGCCGGAAAACTTGGGGTGAATACCGATGAGTTGCTGATCTCTCAACCCGATGCTGGAGAACAAGCGCTTGAAATCGCTGATACACTGGTCCGTTCTGGCGCAGTTGATGCTCTTGTCGTGGATAGTGTTGCCGCCTTGGTGCCACGCGCTGAATTGGAAGGCGAGATGGGGGACCATCACGTTGGGTTGCAAGCACGACTGATGAGTCAAGCATTACGCAAACTCACCGGCTCAATTGCTAAATCTAGATGCACTCTAATTTTTATTAACCAAATTCGAATGAAGATCGGTGTTATGTACGGTAGCCCGGAGACGACTACGGGTGGCAATGCTTTAAAGTTTTATTCCTCGATACGGCTTGATATTCGACGCATTGGCGCAATTAAGGACCGCGATGAAATCGTAGGCAACCACACACGGGTCAAAGTGGTTAAAAATAAGTTAGCACCGCCGTTTAAGACCGTTGAGTTTGACATAATGTATGGCGCTGGCATCTCTAAAGTGGGAGAACTGCTAGATCTCGGTGCCACTGGGGGTGTAATTGAGAAGTCTGGCTCATGGTACTCCTACAATGATCAAAGGATTGGTCAAGGACGCGAAAATGCAAAACAATTTTTAATCGACAATCCGGATATAGCGACGTCGATAGAAAACACAGTCCGGTCACAAGCAGGTCTAACTGAACTTGATTTGAGCAAATCGGACACTTCAGAAAAAACTAAGACGGTGGTTGCCGCTAAAGCCTAAAGCCTTATGCATATCTTCACGACTCCGAGTGTTTTGAAGTATTTTCTCTAATATCGTGGATAGAACAACAGATCATCCCGAATACCGAGTAAGTTGCATGGATGTAGTTTGGAGCCACTTTCCGATAGGATGATCCGTATCAGTTGATGCAGACATGGACGGCTCATTCAGACCAAGCAAATCACCAGTCCAATCATCCCGCGCGCTCGGACGGCACCGAGCCTAGAAACATTTGAGAGTAGTGCTTACAGCCACGCCTAGACACCGCCCCAACCAACCGCTAAAAGCCATATTCAGTCACTTTTTCGGGATAGTCTAAAAGCAATAACGCTGCACCATTGACAAAATATATTCCTAGACTGTTCCGCAGACTTACCAGGGCCATGGAGTGGTTTCCGAAATGCCGAGCACCAGCGAAATTCGCGACACGTTCCTGAATTATTTTGCAGCTAATGGGCATGAAATCGTGCCCTCGGGACCACTTGTGCCCCACAATGACCCCTCCCTTCTGTTTACCAATGCTGGAATGGTTCAGTTTAAGAATGTTTTTACAGGTACAGAGAAACGAGCCATACCGCGCGCCACAACGAGCCAAAAGTGCGTTCGCGCAGGTGGCAAGCACAATGACCTAGACAATGTCGGGTATACGGCAAGGCATCACACATTCTTTGAGATGCTGGGAAATTTTTCCTTTGGTGATTATTTCAAGGAACGTGCAATTGAACTCGCATGGAAATTAATCCAAGAAGAGTTTGAGCTAGAAAAGGATCGACTTTTAGTGACTGTGTTCCATAGCGATGACGATGCCTTCGATCTATGGCGTTCAATCTCAGGGCTTCATGAAAGTCGTATTATTAGAATTGATACTAGTGACAATTTTTGGGCCATGGGAGATACCGGCCCATGCGGGCCTTGTTCGGAAATTTTTTATGATCACGGAGAGCATGTGTTAGGTGGGCCGCCCGGAAGCCCAAATCATGACGGGGACAGGTTTGTTGAAATATGGAACCTAGTTTTTATGCAGTTTGAGGAGCGACAGGATACTGGACGCGTTGATCTTCCAAATCCTGCCATCGATACAGGCATGGGACTCGAGCGAATCACGGCTGTTCTTCAAGGTGTTCAGGACAACTACGAAACAGACCTTTTTAAACAGTTAATTAAGGCTTCAGTTGATGAGAGTGGCATCGCCGCCGACGACGTCCACTTATCCTCCCATAGAGTTGTCGCAGACCATTTACGTGCAGCAAGTTTTTTATTAGCCGATGGCGTCATGCCGTCCAACGAAGGTAGAGGCTACGTGCTTCGGCGAATCATGCGGCGCGCAATGCGTCATATTCACATGATGGGAGTAAAGGAACCACTTATGTGGCGTCTGGTGCCAGCTCTGACCAACGAGATGGGACAAGCATTCCCCGAACTAGGACGTGCTCAGGCACTTATTACGGAGACTCTGAAGCTCGAAGAAACGCGCTTCCGTGAAACGCTCGGCCGGGGATTGCGTCTTCTCGATGAAGCCACTCAAACGCTGGGTGATGGGGCTAGTCTTCCAGGAGAGGTTGCCTTCAAACTTTACGACACGTACGGGTTCCCCTTAGATCTCACGGAAGATGCTTTGCGGACCACGGGTCGGACGGTAGATCGCGCAGAATTTGATGTCGCCATGGAAAAACAACGCACCGAGGCGCGCCGAAATTGGACGGGCTCCGGAGTTAGTGCAACCGATGAGCTTTGGTTCCAGATTCGTGAGTCGATCGGGGGCAGTGAGTTCCTTGGTTACAATACGAACAATGCCGATGGAGAAGTACTTTCGATCATCAGTGCAGAGCAGCAGATCGATCGTGCCGAGGCCGGATCGGAGGTGATGGTTGTTGTCAACCAAACTCCATTCTACGCCGAGTCAGGTGGCCAAATCGGAGATGCGGGTACCATTACCGATTCCGCGGGTCTCCAACTGGAAGTTAGTAACACCATCACAATGGCAACAAACCTTTTTGTACATATAGGGACAGTGGTTTCCGGAACCCTGATAGTTGATGCATCTGTGCATTTGGCAGTTGATGGGGAGCGGCGGTCTGCACTACGTCGTAACCATTCTGCTACCCATTTGCTCCACGCCGCCCTGCGAAGGCGCCTCGGAGAACACATTAGCCAAAAGGGATCATTAGTTGCACCTGATCGTCTACGCTTTGATATCAGTCACCCAAAGAGGATTCATGACAAAGAGCTAGCAATCGTTGAAACTGAAGTGAACCAAAACATTCTCGCCAACGATCCAGTCACAACATCGATAATGACACCGGACGAAGCAATCCAACATGGTGCACTTGCTTTATTTGGTGAAAAATATGGCGAGGAGGTCCGAGTGATATCCATGGGGGGCGACGAGGGGAACTATTCAATTGAGCTGTGTGGCGGCACCCATGTCTCCCGAACGGGTGACATAGGACTGTTCCGAATCATCAGTGAAAGTGCAGTCGGTGCTGGAATTCGTCGGCTAGAGGCATTGACTGGCACCGGCACCCTAGCTCTGAGTCGAGAGCAAGATACCATTTTGCGAGCATCAGCCAACACGCTTAAAGTCGCGCCAGAAGCGCTATCCGAGAGAATTGTATCCCTACTTGAGGAAAGAAAACACCTGGAAAAAGAATTAACCGATGCTCGTCGTTTAATAGCGACTGGTGGGAGCGCAATCGAAATTTCCGAGGACACGAAAGAAGTTGGTGGAATTCAATTTACGGGACGCCAACTCATCGGAGTACCGGCACGTGACCTCCGCGGCCTTATCGATGATCTTAAAAAGAAACTTGGATCTGGTGTATTCGCATTGGTAACTGAAAGCGATGGGAAGGCTGCGATAGCTGTTGGGGTATCAGAGGATCTCACAAAACGAATCGATGCCGTAGCACTTGTCAGGGCAGGATCAGCTGCGCTTGGCGGGACAGGCGGGGGTGGCCGAAAAGATATGGCTCAGGCCGGTGGCCCCAACGTAGGGTCGTCTTCCAAGGCACTGGATGCGGTCGAAAAAGAGCTTGTTAAAATTGCTTTAGAATTGGGTCGATAGTTGGTATTCACTGACCGCTCCTCGTGAACGGCTTCCCAAAGCAAGTACGACTGCGGGGGTATTCAAACTGAATATTAATTTTGGTCGTTGATCTGCTTATCTTGTTTGCACTTAATTCATCGCTGCCTGCAGATTTTGATCAAGTTGATCTAAAAATTGGCTGGTGGTAAGCCACCTCTGTTCCGGCCCAATCAGAATGGCCAGATCTTTTGTCATCTGTCCAGATTCAACGGTTTCAACACAAACCGTTTCCAGGGTCTCAGCGAATGCCATAACCTTAGGCGTGCCATCAAGCCGACCTCGATGGTAAAGCCCGCGAGTCCACGCATAAATTGATGCGATTGGGTTAGTTGAGGTTTCTAAACCTTGCTGGTATTGCCGAAAATGTCGAGTAACCGTTCCATGTGCGGCCTCGGCCTCCACGGTATTGCCATCAGGGGTAAGTAAAACGGATGTCATCAAACCTAGTGAGCCGAACCCCTGCGCCACAGTATCGGATTGTACGTCACCGTCGTAATTTTTACAGGCCCAGACAAATCCTCCTTCCCATTTAAGAGCACACGCGACCATGTCATCAATAAGTCTATGTTCATAGGTAATTTTCTTTTTCTCAAAACGCCCTCGGAACTCTTTTTCGTAGATTTCCTGAAAAAGATCTTTAAAACGACCATCATATGCCTTGAGGATAGTATTTTTTGTTGACAGGTAGACTGGCCAACCTAGCTCCAAGCCATAATTGAATGTAGCCCGTGCAAATCCTCTGATTGAATCGTCAAGGTTGTACATACCGACCGCAATTCCACTGCCCGGAAAATCATAAACCTCATGCTCAAAGGCTTCACCGCCGTCTTTAGGCTCAAATCGGATCGTCATTTTTCCAGCTCCGGGAATAATAAAATCTGTGGCGCGGTACTGATCTCCGAATGCGTGGCGGCCGATAACGATGGGTTTTTTCCAACCCGGCACCAAACGTGGAACATTGTCGCACAGAATTGGTTGCCGAAAGACAGTCCCACCAAGGATATTTCGTATGGTACCGTTTGGGGATCGATACATGCGCTTCAGCTCAAATTCTGAAACACGCTCTTCGTCAGGAGTGATGGTTGCACACTTCACTCCGACCCCTTCTTTTTGAATTGCCTTTGCAGCTTCGACCGTAATTTGGTCGTCCGTCGCATCCCGTGATTCGATGCCAAGATCGTAATACCTGAGATCAATATCAAGGTATGGCAGTATCAGTTTGTCCTTAATAAATCTCCAAATTACACGGGTCATCTCATCGCCATCAAGCTCAACTACGGGGTTAGCCACCTTGACCTTCTTCATGTACGCTCTCCTGAGGGATGATGTGGATGCCGCGCGGACTAACACATTTTAGTTGAAACAAACCCTGCCAGACCATATCAATTGGATAAATTTACCTTGTAGGTGTTATCAATAACCTCGTTCAACGTCCTAAGCATAATTTTCGCCGCCATCAATAATGTCAATCATTTGATCAATGTTGTCTGCAATCGTGAACAAACGCTCAGCCCTCCGTGGCGCAAAACCTTCCAATATAAGTTGGTCTAACAGTGCGGAAAACGGCGCCCAGAATTGATCATTCCCCAACATAACAATGGGTTTTTCGTGCAGTCGGAGATGACCCCAGGCGATCATTTCGACAGCTTCATCTAACGTTCCTAGTCCGCCCGGAAGCACCGCAAAGGCATGCGAAAGCTCAAACATGCGCTGTTTGCGGGCATGCATGTCTTTCACAACCTCCAGTTTCGTGAGGTTCGAATGAGCTACTTCAGGAATCATAAGGAATTTAGGGATAACCCCGATAGCTACTCCACCGTTAGAAAGCACAGCATCTGCTAGGACGCCCATCAAACCAATCTGACCGCCACCATACACCAACCTTATGCCCCGCCTTGCCAATTGAATACCGAACTCATGAGCGCGCTCCCTATGCACTGGTCTGATGCCAAGGTTTGATCCACAAAAAACGCACAAAGTCTTCACAATCGGGCCCCGCCTACTTTAGGTTTGATAAGCACCAACTGCGGCTCCGAAAAATCACGGGACGCACTTGACCAAAAGATTGATAACACGGAAATATTAAACCTACACCCTATACAGAATCCCGTACTCCGCCATCAATAGCATACTGGAAGTAATTGAAAATGCTCGACTTACTGGCGCACCCAATAGGACAAAGCATTATTCTACCTTTTACCGTTTCAATGTTTTGCGCTTTTTTGATTCAATTTCCACTGGACGGCGTAAAAGGAGCACACTGGACTGTTTACGGAATTGCAGCAGGTATTTTGGCTGGGTATTTGGTAATCCTCGACCTTCCCCCATTCCCACCACGTAGTTCTAACCAGAAATGGTTTTATATTGTCCTCCTTACTATACCCGTTTCGATTGTTGTTAATAAGAACAGGACCGTAACAAAGATTCTATGTTGGCTCTTGGCGGTTTTTGTTGTGGGCTGGCTGGCAAGTCCGATACTTACCTGGAGGAATCCATCCACTGTTTTGTCGGTGTTGGTTTTAATTTTGATCTCACTTATAACATTCAAACAATTCGATACGATAAGTGATTACAGATTTCATGGATTTTTTATTCTGATTTTTGGTGCAATTGGTATCGGCATCGCTTCGGGATTAGGGGAATCTGCATCGGTTGCGCAGCTGGCTCTTGCGGTGGCAACCGCCACTGCAGGCGCTTGTTTCGCATCATGGCGGAATTTTAATTTCCGATTCAACCAACCTGCCATGTACATCGGCATGGTGCCTCTGCTTGCGTTGGTTAGCCAGTTGGTTTTATTCGGCGGGGCTTCGATTTTCGCAATGTTGCCACTTCTGAGTCTACTATTTATTCATCGAGGAATTACGCGGTTTATTCCGAGTCAAAAAGGGTCGGTATTAACGATGGGCATAATAAGTGTTGTTCCGTTAGCCATTACCGGCCTGGTAGCTGCTCATCTGGAAAGCGCCTATGACGCCTATAGTATTTCACCGGCGACATCGATTGCACAGCGGACTATCGAGAGTTAATGTAAGGCCATCGTGGCGGATCCGAATTCAGAGACTAGGCCGGCAGCTGGCGCCGGTACATCGAAGCGCACAAGGCTCCTCAAAAACGCCCTGGCTGCCGGGGTTTTGGTTGTATGCGCAGCTGGCTGGCTCTTCATTCAGAATTCCGGCAACTCACCGTCCGTGACAACACAGTCACCACAGCGCGTACCGGTCCCGACTGATACTTCAAAAAGGTCAGAGCCCGGCCCTGCAGTCCAGGACGCAACAAGTGACAGGGCTACTCGCACAGATGACGCAGTGACTGCCGACGCTATCCAGACAGACCCGACAAGTGAAGTGGAGACTGCGACCGTTACCAGTCCAGACCAAACAGATGGAACGACTGTCGCCAACGTCGCACGCACAAAAGACACAAATAAAACTGTGCCCGACAGCGCCACCCGCGCAGATCAAACAGATGCGACAGTGGCTGATAGCGCCGCCCGGCCTGATAGGACGGATGAAACTGAAGGAACCGCGACCGAAATTGCTCGCCAAAACGATGGCGGAAAATCCAATTCCAACCGAGCAGATTCCGACGTAAGTTCCTCACAGGCGGAAAGTGCCACAGTTATCCCAGAAGAAGTAATTAGCCCACCGAGTTTTGACGTGGTAACGGTGACACCATCTGGGGAGGCAGTAATCGCTGGAAGAGCAGAGCCCGGCGCAATCGTGATAATCAGGGACGGCAATAAGGAACTTGGACGGGTAACCGCTGACTCCAGAGGAGAGTGGGTTTTCGTTCCAGATGTGCTTCTAGAAGAGGGCGTTGCGGAGTTGAGTCTAACAACAACGACAGCAGAGGGGGTGGAGGTTGATTCTGGGAAAATTTTGGCCTTGGCTAACCTCGGTGAGGACATGAAGCCTCTAGCCGTACTTATGTCCCGCGAGGGAAACGGTGTAACTAAATTGCTTCAGGGCCCAGAACTAATTGATGGGTTGGTAGCACCCGGGGGCTTATCACTCGACATTCTCAACTATGACTCCGAAGGCCAGGTTGATTTTTCTGGCAAAGGGCAGCCAAACAGCCAGATCAGCGCTTACGTTGACAACCAGTTGGTAGGCATAACAATAGTGATGCCGGACGGGACATGGCAACTCATCCCCACAGAAGAACTAGCATCTGGTTTACATACCCTGCGAATTGATCAGATCAACATTTCTGGCGAGGTTATTTCCCGTCTGGAAACACCGTTTTCGATGGCTACATTTGAACGCCCAAGTGCGGGAGAAGGTTTAGTCATAGTGCAGCCTGGTAACAGCTTATGGCGCATCGCCCGACGTCTTTATGGCCAAGGTATTCGCTATACTATGATTTTTGGCGCTAATGAGGATCAAATTCGAGATCCGGCCTTAATATATCCAGGTCAAATTTTTATTGTGCCGGAAGAAGGGTGAAGAGCACCATATTTTTAGTCAAACTGTTGAGTCTGACGCTCCTCTCTCAATGCGCGAACTTAGTGGGTTGCTCAGACATGTAACAGTACTTGACAACGTTTTTAACCGACATTTAACACTTAATTACGGATCCGAGCGTAAACCGCCGCATTCTCGGTAACAAAGATAGTAAGGCTGGCCTTATACCCAAGCACCAAAATTAGCCGCCGATACGTCGATATATGAAATCCGGGGGTGCCGAGCTTGACTCTTTAAGCGGCATTTCCAGCACATCCCGATGGGGAGAAAATTCACATGCCGGATCCACGTTCGCCGCATTCCCTGTCAAAGCGAACGCTTGACAGCGGCAACCGCCCCAATCGATTTCCCGACGATCACACGACTGGCAAGGTTCCGGCATCCAATCAGTTCCTCTAAAAAGATTGAATGCAGCCGACTCCTCCCAAATCCAATCAAGCGGCTTATCCTTAACCGAATCAAATTTAAGCCCGTCGATCGATTCAGCCGCATGACAGGGCAAAACCCTGCCTGAAGGCGCAATATTGAGAAATTGGCGTCCCCAGCCGCCCATGCACGACTTAGGCCGTCGGGCATAATAGTCGGGGACCACGTAATCGATCACCAATATACCCTTTAGCCGAGAGCGTGCCTCCTCCACTCGTTCCGTAGCCTCATCAAGTTGTTCTCGGGTTGGAAGAAATGCTGCTCTATTGCGCAGTGCCCAGCCGTAATATTGCACTTGCGCGACTTCCAGACGTTCTGCGTCAAGTTCCACGGCCATGTTAATCATATCCGGAAGCTGATGAAGGTTCTGCCGGTGCATGACTGCGTTAACGGTAAGCGGCATATCTAATTCCCGGACCCAGCGAGATACTTGCAGTTTTTTTTCATGACCCTGGTAGCCCGCAACTCGGTTCGATATCTCCGCCGTAGTGCCCTGAAAACTGACTTGCACATGGTCAAGACCCATGTCTTGCAATGTTTTAAGACGTTCACGCGTTAAAAGCACCGCGGATGTAATAAGATTGCTATACAGACCTACTTTGGCTGCACCCTCAACCAAAACCTCCAAGTCCTTTCGAACCGTCGGCTCGCCTCCCGAAAAGTGAATATGCAGAATTCCCATTTCCGCTGCCTGATCGATAACCCGCAACCAATCTTTAGTTTCGAGTTCGTTGCTCGATCTTTCGAGTTCGAGTGGGTTAGAGCAATAAGGGCATTGCAGCGGACAACGATGCGTTAGTTCCGCTAACACTGCATACGGCACCACTCTATCAACACCAAGCTTTGCCGCAATCGGTTCTGTTCCTTGTTCAATTATATCGCTCACGTCACCACGAATCCCTTATCAGCCAAATCCTGCAGCATACTAGTGACATCTCCCAAAATCACTTCGCGAGAGACCTGCTCAAATTTCTCACATAACTCATCCACAACATGCCCAACCGATCGATCGCCGTTGCAACGACTGATCACCTCATAAGCAATATCATCAAGTTCAAACACACGCTCAGGGGCTAAAATTATCCATTTGTCACGCGCCTTATCGAAGCGCAATTTCGCATGACGGGGCAACTTGGGAACTGATTCCGATAAAACAACAAATCGCTCGCTCACATTAAACTCCGTTCATTCACCAGGCACGAATGCACCCGGCGGGATATTTCCCGGATCAACATATGCACTATAAAGCGCGTCTAATTGCGCCCATAACACATCCGTCTTGAAGCGAATGGCATTGAGTACTGCTTCCTGCTGTCCCCGAGTCCTCGCATTCCGCATTACATAATCACGGCCGAACTGCGCATCCTTGGGTGCCTCGGACAAACGTTTTTTGAAGTATGCCAAGGCTTTATCATCTGCCCAGTCATAATGCTTGCTCAGTCCTGATATTCGTTCTTTGTGAATTGCAGGCGCGAAAAGCTCCGTCAGAGACGATGCAATCATTTCGATTTCGGATCGAGAGGAGACGAAATCAATATAAGCATCAACGGCAAACCGCGTCGCCGGCAAAAGACCGCGCGTCGAAATCACGTAATTGCGATCCAGATCCAGGGCGGCCGTCAATTGGAGGTAACGCGCGATACCGCCGTCCTCGACCTCATACCCATCGTGATCTAACACCCTACTACGCCAAGCACATCGTAATTCTGGCGCTTTTAAACGAGCCATCAGGGTCAAATCTTTTCTGGGAATGCTCGCCTGGTAATAATATCGATTGAGTGCCCACGCTTGTACCTGACCATGATCCAGTTGCCCGCTGTGAAGAAGATTGTGAAAAGGATGCAGGTTGTGATACCGCTCCACCCCAATCTGTTCCATTGCGGCTTGGAACTCCTCCTTACCGAGCAGACCCTCATTATCAACACTAATTTCGTACCACTGAGTCGGAGTCACTCGGGGGGAATAGTTGGGGGCTGGTTTCATAGTACTATCTCCATCCCGTCATATGACACTTCCCAACCCGCCTTGGTCGCAAGCGCTCGCTCCTCACTGTCCTCCAGTAAAACCGGATTGGTGGTGTTAATGTGAATAAACACCTTTCTCGCTACCCGTAAATTTTCAAAAGCCTGAATCGTCCCATCCTCACCCGAAAGACTCATATGTCCCATGCGCTTTCCGGTCTTAATTCCGACTTCATCACGAATCATTTCATCATCTCGCCACAACGTTCCGTCGAAAAAGACCAATGGCGCATCACGCAGTCGCATAGCTAAGCCGTCGGTCATCTCCGCACAACCAGGAACGTAGAAAAATTGG
>CAJWOI010000038.1 GCA_913044255.1 uncultured Alphaproteobacteria bacterium | reverse complement strand
TTCGGACACAAGCCTAAGGGAAAGCTGGCTGGCCGATTTGCCCGAAGGTCGACCCAAATGTGAAATTAAAATGGTTCTTGCGCCGCGAGCAGAAAGTTCCATTAAAGTTGGTGCTGCAAGCTTAATCCGGCTTTCATCGGTTATTTGGAGGTCTTTGTTCATCGGTACGTTCAGGTCGGCCCGTACTAAGACGGATTTTCCGTTGACGTCCAAATCATCTAGTGTGTTGTATAATTTGTCAGGCACAGGATGAGCGGGAGGTTACAGGTCGTTCAACAGTGCCGCGACGTCGTTCATTCGATTGGAAAATCCCCATTCATTGTCGTACCAGGATAAAACCCGGACTAGTGTCCCGTCTACAACCTGAGTTTGCGATAGATCAAACGTCGAGCTCGCGGGGTCATGATTAAAATCCATCGATACCAGTGGTACGGCGTTAAGTTTAAGTACGTTTTTCATAGGGCCAGCCGCCGCCTCAGTCATTGCTTCGTTGACTGCTTCCACGGTTGTACTTGTTGTAGAGGTGAAGGTGAAGTCGATAAGTGACACGTTGGGTGTTGGAACCCGGATGGCGGTGCCATCCAATTTGCCGGCAAGTTCTGGTAACACCAGACCAACCGCTCGGGCTGCTCCGGTAGACGTAGGGATCATTGACATGCCCGCGGCGCGAGCTCGGTGGAAGTCCTTATGGAGGGTATCTAAGACGGGTTGATCACCAGTGAAAGCGTGAATCGTCGTCATGAAACCGCGTTCAATGCCTATTGCCTCGTTTAACACTTTAGCAACAGGAGCCAGGCAATTGGTTGTGCAAGAAGCGTTGGAAATTATCTTATGCTCACTGCTGAGGTCAGAGTGATTAACCCCATAGACGACAGTTATGTCGGCGTCCGTTGCCGGGGCGGAGATTAAGACTCTGTTAGAGCCGGCATCAATGTGTGCGGTAGCTGCATTATGGTTAGTAAAAATACCTGTGCATTCAAGCGCAACTTCAACCCCTAATTTTTTCCAAGGGAGTTTCGAAGGGTCCCGTTCAGCCGTAACCTTGATAGGCCCATTTCCAACGTCAATGCTGTCCCCTTTTACCTCTACTTTGCATGGGAATCGGCCGTGAATTGAATCGTATTGCAGTAAGTGGGCATTGGCCTCTACCGGGCCCAAGTCGTTGACCCCTACTATTTGAACATCATTGCGTTTAGACTCAATTGCAGCACGCATCACCAATCGCCCAATTCGACCAAATCCGTTTATGCCAACTCGAACTGCCATGGTCTTATCCTTTCTAGTCGCGAGCCATTATTGACAAATGACCACGCACTCCCGCCGCTATTTTTTCGGCGGTCAGGCCGAAATGATCGTAAAGGTCTTTATAGGGCGCAGATGCGCCAAATCCAGTCATGCCAAAAAATATTCCGTATTCCCCTAGCCATCGGTCCCAACCAGAGCGTACAGCTGCTTCGATGCCAACCCTCAGGGTTCCTTGGCCAAGCACGTTTTCGCGGACCGAACTTTCAAGATTTTCCAGTAGTTCCCAGCACGGCATGGATATGACACGAGTGGGTATACCGGTTTTCTGTAAACGTTTCCGAACGTCTGTTGCGATGGAAACTTCCGAACCAGTTGCCAGTAAGGTTACCTCTGCTACACCATCCGCAGGTTGGAGCTCATAGGCTCCGTCGGCGCACGGGTTGGTTTGTTTCAAGGCCCCGCGGATTACCGGCAAAACTTGTCGCGTAAGCACTAAAACTGAGGGTCCTGTTTCTCGACATAATGCCAGCGCCCAGCACTCGGCAGTTTCCACAGAATCTGCAGGGCGAAACACAGCGAGGTTGGGAATAGCTCGTAATGCAGCTAAGTGTTCCACTGGCTGATGAGTAGGACCATCTTCTCCCAGCCCGATAGAATCGTGCGTCATTACGTAAATTACTCGTAGGCTCATTAACGCTGAAAGGCGCATTGCCGGACGAGCATAATCGGAAAATACCAGGAAGGTACCTCCGTAGGGGATTAAGCCACCATGAAGGGCTATGCCGTTCATAGCTGCTGCCATGGCATGCTCGCGGACGCCGTAATAGATGTAGTCACCCTCGAAATTGTCAGCTGTCACGCTCACCATTCGAGGGGATTTTGTATTATTTGAGCCTGTGAGATCGGCTGAGCCACCGATTGTATTTGGAATTGTTTCGTTGATTATTTCAAGAACAGCCTCGGAGGCTTTGCGGGTTGCTACCGCCTTTTCAGATGCTATTTGCGCGTCCTTATATGTGTCTAATGCCCTTGTCCAATCTAATGGTAGCAATCCGGCATTCGCGGTTTCGAAATCGGTGCGGCGATCCGATGCTTTTAATCTTGCCTGCCAGGCTTTTCTGGGTACGGCACCCCTTTTCCCAAGTTGTCGCCACTGGCGAAGAATTGGGTCAGGGATTTCAAATGGTTGATGGGGCCAGTTGAGAGTTAGTCTAGCAGCTTGTACCTCCTCCTTTCCCAACGGAGCGCCGTGAGTGGAAGCCGTGCCCTGTTTGTTGGGTGCGCCGCGGCCAATAGTGGTTTCGCATGATATCATCGATGGCCGAGGGTCTCCATTGGCGAGTTTAATGGAGCTAGCTACCGCCGCCGGATCATGTCCATCGACGCGTTGGACGTGCCATCCTAACGCTGCAAATCGCGCGCATTGGTCATCAGAAACGGTCAGGTTCGTAGGGCCGTCAATCGAAATGCCATTGTCATCGAACAAGACTGTCAGGCGCGACAATTTTAGATGGCCAGCTAGAGACGCTGCTTCGTGGCTTATGCCTTCCATGAGGCATCCGTCACCGGCTATTACGTAAGTTCGGTGATTGACGAGATCGGCGCCATAACGCGCAGCCATCATGCGTTCTGCCAGTGCCATACCGACTGCGTTTGCAATGCCCTGACCAAGTGGTCCTGTGGTTGTTTCTATACCAGGAACCAGTCCGAATTCGGGATGGCCAGCTGCCGCGCTGTGCAGCTGGCGAAAAGTGGACAGTTGTCCTACATCCATTCCGGAATAACCGGATAAGTATAGGAGAGAGTACAGTAGCATTGAGCCATGGCCTGCCGACAACACGAGTCTATCACGATCAGGCCAATGTGGCTCGTCCGGATCAAACTTTAAAAATTGGGAGAATAATACTGTCGCTACATCTGCCATGCCCATCGGCATGCCAGGGTGTCCCGAGTTGGCGCGTTGGACAGCATCCATGGTCAGCGCACGAATTGCGTTGGCCAACGTTTCGTAGTCTAGGTCCGAAGAAGTACCGGCAGTTTCGGGGGTGTGTGTATTGGCGTCAGCAGTTTTCATCGACAATTATTTTGGCTTCACTTTTCGACTTTGCATGTGACCACAGTTAGCCCAAGCAAGATGGCACCTTACTTGCATGGGGTCGGCCGTCAACCAGCCAGTCAGAAGATTTAATATCGGAGACTTCTGACGTCGGTTGACGGTCCGGCAGTGCTCGCACTATCCTCATGTTTGAGGTGGTGACAGTGGAACTGGTAACAGGGGAATGACTTTATTGGTTCACGATAATATCGATGCGGCAGGGGATCGGCTCCAAAAGGCACTCGATCAGCTTCAAAAAACGATTGATGGATTGCTAAATAAGGTGGACCGTGAGTTGTCTGGGTCAGTAGGCGAACTAGATGCGTTACGTGGTGAACGCGAGCAGGTTGGTGCAGCCCTCGCGGAATTGGGACAAAAATATGAGGACTTAAGGGCTGTTGCCAAGGTGGTGTCGGGGCGGCTAAAGGACGCGTCAACCAAAGTAAGTACACTGTTGAGCGAGTGATATGCCGGAAATCTCAATTAATATAAACGGACGCCAATACCCAATTACTTGCGAGGAAGGAGAGGAGGAGCATATTACCCGGCTCGGGCGCTATATTGATAAGCGTGTAAAGGATTTAGCGCGTAATGTCGGTCAAATCGGCGAGGCCCATTTATTGGTTATGACCAGCCTCGTGATAGCGGATGAGTTGTCCGACGCAAACGATCGGACCCGCGCTGCCGGCGATGAAGCCATAAACGCTGCGGCGAATGATCTTGTTGAGCGTTTAGATCGGGCAGCTATTGCGGTAAAAGGCGTAGCCAGCCAATTGGAGCACGACCGGGCTGGATTAGGCCCAGATTTGCCACATAAATAAAATAGTAGCGCAACTAGTTGTGGCCATTTCATATGTATGGGAGATTGCGTTAGACTCGCGCTTCGGCGGGTACTGCGCGATTCGTTAGCGCCGATATGTCCCTGGGCCAATGATGTTCACTAGGGAGCTGTCCCTACCGGCGGTGCTCCGTCGGCATATGGCGCCCACCTGTACCAGCAGGCTACAGTGGATCATAGGGCCGACGGTCTGCGCGGTCCCGCCTCTTAGCGGATTATTCGCACATGCTAGTTGGTTGCAGTGCCCCATACCTCCTGATTGGCGGCGCATGTGAATGGAATGACTGACGATACGAAATCCAACCTTCGCAGGGAATGCAGAGCACACCGTGCGGCTCGCCAAGGAGCAAGGAGTGAAGCCGATCCTGAACGGTTGGCACATTTTTTTCTGGGTCATGTGTCACCCCGTCCGAACTCTAGGATTGCGGGTTATTGGCCGATAGATGCGGAAATTGATGTCTTGCCTTTACTTGGCCGGCTCAGCCGACTTGGTTACGATCTGTGTTTGCCAGTAGTGGTCGACGGCAGGCGTACTTTGTCATTCCGTTCCTGGCAACCCAGTGATCCACTGGAGGCCGCGGCGTTTGGTACATGTGTGCCTCTGGAAGGCAGCCCGGAGGTTGTGCCCCAAATGCTGATAATTCCCGTGATCGCGTTTGATAACCGTGGCCGACGGTTGGGCTATGGTGGTGGTTATTATGATTGTACACTGTCGGCGCTTGCCTCCACGGGTTCAGTTTCCGTTGGTGTTGCTTTCGAGGACCAACATATTGAAAAAGTGCCCACTGAACCTCACGACATGGTGCTGGATTGGATAATAACGGAAGAGCGTGCGAGGCGGACCTGTCCCTCGTGATGTGTTCTGCATAAATATTTCTTGGGGGGTTGGGTGCGGCTTTTATTTTGTGGTGATGTTGTGGGTCAATCTGGACGCAAGGCTGTGTGCGCAACTGTTAGGCGCGCCAAAGGTGAGCTCGGGATCGATTTTGTTGTTGCAAATGGAGAAAATGCGGCGGGAGGCTTTGGCATTACACCTGCTATTTGCGAGGAGTTTTTCGATGCAGGTGTCGATGTGGTTACCACTGGAAATCACGTTTGGGACCAACGGGAGGTCATTGCGTATTTTGAGCAGGAACAGCGGTTGTTACGCCCTCATAACTATCCTCTCGGCACGCCCGGAGCTGGAGCACGCTTGTTCAACACGACTTCAGGCGGCCGGATCATCGTCATAAATGTTATGCTCCGCCTATTCATGGACCCGCTCGATGATCCATTTCAATGTGTTACGCAGTTTTTGAAAGGGCATAGACTTTCAAAGAGTGCGGATGCAATCCTGGTCGATGTTCACGGAGAGGCCACCAGTGAGAAACAAGCAATTGCCCATATGCTCGATGGAACAGTGTCGGCGGTAGTTGGTAGCCATACCCATGTGCCTACTGCGGATGCCAGGATACTAGCAAAAGGTACGGGCTTCCTGACCGATGCTGGGATGTGTGGCGATTATGATTCTGTGATTGGTGGAGACAAAGAAGCTTGGATTCGTCGTTTCCAGTCGCGGATGCCGGTTGGGCGTGTGCGGCCACCCTCTGGGCCAGGTACAGCCTGTGGCGTATTAATCGAGGTTGATCCGCGAACGGGTCTTGCCCGCCGCGTAGCGCCTGTTATTCAGGGTCCGCATCTCGATCAACATTGGCCTAAATGATAAGGGATTTTTAGTCCAATTCTTGCCACATTGGCCTGATAAGCGAGATAATGTGGCTAAGTGGATCAAGTCTTTCTGGTCTTAGCGTTGATGTTGACGCGGAGTTCCAGATTATAGAGAGGCGCTAATAACCGGCGATGGCTGGCCATTCCCAATTTAAAAACATTATGTACAGGAAGGGCGCTCAGGACGCCAAACGTGCAAAGTTATTTGCCAAGCACGCGCGCGAATTGACAGTTGCGTCAAAAGCTGGCGGACCAGATCCTGATATGAATGCGCGATTACGGACCGCAATTTCGGCGGCTCGGTCGGCCAATATGCCAAACACGAATATTGAGCGTGCAATAAAGCGTGGAGGTGACAACGATGATGGCGCTGATTTCCAAGAGGTTCGCTATGAAGGTTATGGTCTTAATGGCGTTGCAGTGATTGTGGAAGCGTTGACGGATAACCGTAACCGCACGGCCTCTGAGGTTCGGGCGGCTTTTACTAAGCATGGCGGGAATCTTGGAGAAACAGGTAGTGTCAATTTCATGTTTGATCGAGTTGGTTTGATTGAATTCGTTAGTACAGTGGCCTCTGAGGACGAAATGTTTGAGGCGGCACTTGAGGCGGGTGCCGACAATGTTGAGGCAACAAGCGACAATCATGCAGTGACCTGCAGTCCGGAGATGTTTAATGAGGTTCGTGAGTCCCTAGAATCTCAGTTTGGCGTCGCGCGTTCCGCCAGATTGGAATGGGTTCCCCAGACCACGTTGTCGTTGGATGAAGAGTCCGCGCAAACCCTACTTAAGATGATAGATGCTCTTGAGGACAATGATGACGTGCAATCCGTTCACGCGAACTTCGAGATTAGCGAGACGGTATTGCAGAAATTGAGCACGTAAGACGTCGTGACTATGAATATGCGCCTTATTGGCCTTGATCCAGGTCTTCGCAAGACCGGATGGGGGATCGTCGATTTTGATGGTTCGCGTCTTGGCTACGTGGCTTGTGGTGCAATCAGTACGCCGATCTCAATGGCGATAGCCGGAAGGCTAGCTATATTGTATGGTGGCTTGGCCGAAATTATTGAGATATGGAAACCTAATTCGGCAGCGGTTGAAGAGACTTTCGTCAACAAAAATGCGAGCTCTGCGTTGAAACTTGGCCAAGCGCGCGGTGTAGTGCTTTTGGCCCCAGCACTGGCTGGCCTGGACGTTGCGGAATACCACAATCGGGCTGTTAAACTTGCTGTTGTGGGTACCGGGCGGGCTGCAAAACAACAGATCAGTATGATGGTGCGTCACTTGTTGCCAACTGCGGATCCGCAGAGTGCGGATGCCGCAGATGCACTCGCAGTTGCGATTTGCCATGCGCATCACACTTGCGACCGTGAACGACGGGCATTGGGTGGATCATTGATATGATTGCAAAGCTGCGCGGGAGGCTGGACTCGGTAGGCGAGGATTGGGTTGTAGTGGACGTGAACGGCGTAGGATATTTGTTGTATTGCTCTGCACGTACTTTACGCGCTTTACCCAAAATAGGTGATGTGGTTGAATTTTTCGTAGATACACACGTGCGCGAAGACCATATTCATCTTTACGGCTTTGGTGTTGTGTCCGAACGAGAGTGGTTCACCTTATTACAAACTGTGCAAGGAGTTGGCGCCCGAGTTGCTCTGGGCCTACTGTCAACACTAGGTCCTGAAGATTTAACCGAGGCAATCGCTGCACGCGATCGGGTGCCGCTTACCCGCGCAAACGGGATCGGCCCAAAAGTTGCAGATCGGATTCTGGCCGAGCTTAAGGACAAGGTGAGTGCCCTATCCGTAAAAACTTCATCGCAGCACGTTGCTCTGGAACAAAAAGGTGTTGGAAATATCTCGGCGGACGCGATTTCGGCTTTGGTAAATTTGGGATATGGCCGAAGTGAAGCTTTTCGGGCTATTGGTTCTGTTCAGCACTCTCTCGCTGATGATGTGGATTTGCCATCATTAATTCGTGCGAGCCTCAGGGAGCTTGGCCAATGACGGCAAAGGAAGCGGCCGAACGAACCGTAGACCCTACCTCTCACGGTGAAGCTGGAGCCGAAGAAATTCGTCGTCCGCAGACGTTCGAGGAATTCGTGGGACAAAAAACACTTTGTTCTAATTTGCGGACGTTTATTGATTCCGCACTCCAACGATCGGCTGCGTTAGATCATGTCCTTTTGTCGGGCCCACCAGGGCTGGGTAAGACAACCCTCGCCCAAATCATTGCCCGTGAACTCGGTGTTGGTTTCCGTATGACCTCTGGTCCAGTGGTAGCCCGACCAGGAGACCTTGCCGCGCTGCTTACTAACCTGGAACCCCGCGATGTTTTGTTTATCGATGAAATTCACCGCCTTCCCCCACAAGTGGAAGAAATTCTCTATCCCGCCATGGAAGACTTCCAACTGGACTTGATGATTGGTGAGGGCCCTGCTGCGCGATCTGTGCGTCTTAATCTAGTTCCATACACGTTAATTGGTGCCACGACGCGTTCTGGTTTGTTAACGACTCCGCTCCATGACCGTTTTGGAATACCAAGTAGACTCACGTTTTATAGTGACCATGACTTAAAAGAAATTGTAGTCCGTTCAGCTGGGCGTCTGGATATACCGTTAACTAATGAAGGTGCAGGTGAGATTGCGCATCGCTCCCGTGGCACGCCCCGGATCGCCGGTCGCTTATTGCGAAGAGTGCGGGATTTCGCGTTAGTAGCGAAGACCACCGAAATTGACAAGAAAGCCGCTGACGAAGCTCTGATGAAACTTGCGGTTGACCATAGAGGCCTGGATGAGATGGACCACGATTATCTGCTGTGTATTTTTAAGAAATTCGGTGGTGGTCCAGTTGGGGCCGAGACCTTGTCG
The DNA here is from genome assembly GCA_913044255.1 of uncultured Alphaproteobacteria bacterium. Lineage (GTDB taxonomy): Bacteria > Pseudomonadota > Alphaproteobacteria > UBA7887 > UBA7887. Next base: position 4,486 of record CAJWOI010000038.1, on the reverse strand, counting down.
GCAGCTTTATCGGAAGAGCGCGATACAATCGAAGATGTAATCGAGCCTTATTTGATCCAACAAGGCTATGTCATGCGCAGTCCGCGTGGTCGGATGGCTACTCGGGGTGGATTTAATCACATGAAAGGGGTTAAACCGGATGACATGAAGGACGTAAAAATGCCACCAGACGGTCGTGTTGATTTGCAATTACCGCTCAGTTCGCCAGGGAGGGCTGATGTCGGGTAGCAAGCAGAAGCTGGCGAGTGATAATGCACATGTTTTTCGAGTCCGAGTTTACTACGAGGATACCGATGCTGCTGGTATAGTTTACTACGCTAACTATTTGCGCTTTGCAGAACGTGCACGCACGGAGATGCTGCGTTCCGTGAATATTGACCAAAGCACAATGTTCGAGAACTCGGGAGTACGGTTTGTGGTGCGTAACTGTAGTATAGAATATTTGACTCCAGCTCGATTAGATGACCAGCTTGAGGTGTACACGAGGGTTCTTGAGATTCGTGGTGCCAGCTTGCTGGCAAGGCAGGTTGTACGGGTTGATCGGCAGGTAATGGCATCCCTAGACCTGCGTATTGCCTGCGTCGATCAACACGGTTGTCCAAGGCGTTTGCCTGTGGATGTACGCTCTTCACTCCTATCTTATTTACGCGTTAGCCAAGGGGCATGCTGAGATGGCGGCTATTGAGTCCGTAACTTTAGAAGGGACTGGAGTGTCCGGCGATTTGTCGATCTGGGGGTTGGTTATGCAAGCCGACCTAGTCGTACAGGTCGTGTTGATTGCGCTGGCGCTGTCCTCGGTTTGGTGCTGGGCAATAATTTTTGACAAGGTCCGGTATTTTCGGCGATTGCGCCATCAGGCCGAACAGTTTGAGGAGGCGTTCTGGTCGGGTGGTTCTCTGGAAGAACTTTACGAGCGCGTAGGCGGCGTTCCAGAGCACCCATTGGCGGCCCTGTTTGTGGTCGCAATGCGTGAGTGGACGCACGCAGTAAAACGCGGATTTTCCAGTCAGGATGGGACAGCCCACTCAAATATACAGGGGCGAATAGACCGAGTCATTAATGTAACATTGGCGCGCGAGATGGAAGCTCTGGAGCGCCACATGGGGTTTTTGGCTACTGTTGGTTCAACTGCCCCGTTCGTGGGTTTGTTTGGTACGGTCTGGGGTATCATGAATAGTTTTCAGGCGATTGCCATGACCAAAAACACTTCACTGGCTGTTGTCGCGCCCGGTATAGCTGAGGCGTTGCTTGCAACCGCGCTTGGTTTGGTGGCCGCTATACCAGCCGTGGTTGCATACAACAAATTGTCAAATGATTTGAGCCGCTATGCCGGCCGTCTTGAAAACTTTGCCGGAGAGTTCACCGCTTTGCTTTCTAGGCAATTGGTCGAGGGTCAGAAGTGATGGCTGCGATGGTCCATAATCAGGCGGCAGCCAAGTCGAAACGTCGATACCAGCCAATGGCCGAAATCAATGTAACACCATTCGTGGATGTAATGTTAGTATTGCTGGTTGTTTTTATGGTGACGGCTCCACTGCTCACGGTTGGAGTAAAGGTAGACCTTCCCACCGCAGAAGCTGATGTAATACGAGGTAACGACGAGCCGCTAACAGTGTCCATAAATGGGAGCGGCCAGGTTTACCTACAGGAGAGCCCAATTTCGGTGCAGGATTTGGTTCCTAAGTTGCGGGCGATCACAAGTGAGAAACCGGACACGCGAATTTTTGTGCGTGGTGACAAGGAGATAAATTATGGATTGGTTATGGAGATCATGGGTGCGATCAATAGCGCCGGTTTTGGCAAGGTGTCATTGATCACGAAGATGCCGTTCGCTGCTGAGTCTGAGGGTTAAACGATGGGCCCCCCAGTCGTAATGTCAGCACTTTTTCATGGGATTGCCCTCGGGCTCCTCTATGTGGGTGTGCCGCACTTAGACAGGGACGAGACGCCCATGGAGCGGATTGTAATTGTTGAGCTCTTAACAGTAGACGAGGAAAGAAACCTAAGAGAACAAGTGCCTGATGCGTTGGCTATCAGGGAGGATCAAAGGCCTCCAGAAACTGTCCCTCCACCACCCGCGCCGCCTCTTCCATCACCAACTAATTTGAATCCGCAAGTCGCGCCGCCGCCGCCGACGAATTCAATGCCTAAAATTTCTACGCCGCCACCGCCAAAACCCAATCCAGTAGTGGAGAAAGAGCAGCCCGAAAAACAGGCGCGTACGCGTATGCCGGACGATGTGCGGGCTCCGATACAGAAACCCGATCCGCCCTCTAAACCTGATCCGTTTGCATCAGTTCTTAAGAGCGTGGAGGAATTCGAGGTACCTCGGCGACAGACCCCCCAACCTGATCCCGAAAAAGACAAACCTGCACTACCCGCAGACGACCCACTTGAGCGAATTTTAGCTAGAGCAGATGGTGAATATAAACCTGATGTGCCTCTCAGCATGACGGAACTCGACAATATTCGATATCAGATTCAGAAAAACTGGAACTTGCCAGCGGGTGGGCGTAACGCCCACAATTTGGCGGTGGCGTTGCGGATCCGACTAGGGCCTGACGGCACGGTGTTGGATGTTTTCGTGGTGGACCAGGGTCAAATGAACAATGACCCATTTTATAGGGCAATGGCGGAAAGCACGGTTCGCGCTGTTCTAAAGACTGGTCAAATTAGAAACCTGTCCCCGGAGAAGTACCATATTTGGCGAGATATGAAGATTAACTTTGATCCAAAGGAAATGTTCGGCTAATGCACAACATGTGTCGTGAATGGTCTTCCAAGGAAGTTTGGGCACTCCACAGTCGATCCATTCCAACCGTAATGTATCTGGCGATTTTTGTAGTTGCAGGCTCACTGTCAGCAAAGGCGGTCACTGAAGTTGATATTACGCGCGGTGTTGTAGAGCCGTATCCCATTGCAGTGACCGAGATGTATGGTGGTGGGCCTGAAGAAGATGAAATGGGCGTCTCTATCGCAGATGTCGTATCGGCTGATCTGGAGCGATCTGGGCTATTTCGTTCCATAGACCGCGGCGCATTTCAGCAATCACCGAAAGATGTGCAACTTGCACCAAGATTTGTTGATTGGCGCCAAATCAACGTTCAATTTCTAGTTGTTGGCCGCGTTGTCTTCCAGACTGATGGCCAGGTACGGGTTGAGTTTCGATTGTGGGATGTACTCGCCGGACAACATTTAGAGGGGTCGTCACTGACAACTCCTAGGCGGTATTGGCGCCGTGTTTCACATCTTATATCGGATATAATTTATGAGCGTGTCACCGGGGAGGGGGGGTATTTTGATACACGGATCGTTTATGTAGCTGAATCCGGGCCACCCAACAATCGAGTCAAACGATTGGCACTAATGGATCAAGATGGTGCAAACCACCAATTTCTTACTGACGGCAAACACATGGCACTTACGCCACGCTTCTCACCAACTGTACAAGAGATTACTTATTTGTCGTACTATAATGATAAGCCTAGGGTCTACATTTACAATATCAACACTGGCAGGCAAGAAGTGTTGGGTGATTTCCCGGGGATGACTTTTGCGCCTCGATTTTCTCCGGATGGCAACAAGGTGATCATGTCGATGGCCCGCAATGGGAACTCGGACATATATGTGATGGATCTACGCACGCGCATCGTAGAAAAGTTAACCAAACACTCCGCAATTGAGACGGCCCCATCCTACTCTCCAGACGGAAAGCGAATTACTTTCGAGTCTGACCGGTCAGGCAGGCAACAAATTTATATAATGGATGCGGTTCCCGGTGGAAAGGAACAGCGCATCAGTTTTGGTGATGGCAAGTATGCGACACCTGTGTGGTCACCTCGTGGCGATTGGATCGCATTTACCAACATACACAAAGGTATTTTCTCTATTGGCGTTATGCGTCCGGACGGAAGTGATGATCGCCGGGTGGCGAAGGGGTACCTCACGGAAGGCCCAACTTGGGCTCCAAATGGTCGAGTCTTGATGTTTTTCCGCGAAGAACGGCCAGTTGGCGATGTTGCTGGAGAACCAAGACTTTATAGTGTTGATATAACTGGGACCAATGAACGCGAAATAATTACCCCAATGGACGCTTCTGATCCTGCGTGGTCGCCCTTGATTCAGCCTCCGGCCCCTTGATTCAATAGGAATTTCAAACTAACATCCCTAAGGATTTGTTTGGTATATTTGCGAAACACTCTGTATTACAATGAGAAATTGGTCAACGGCGGGCGATTTTACTTTTGGCCTGTTGTGGCGGCGACAGTGAGGAGGTCGGACTAGATGTGGTCTAAATTACTCACCCTAAGTGGTACACTGCTGTTTGTTGCAGCCTGTGAGACAGCCCCGGACGGGTCGGCTGATGGTAGTGGCGACGGTGCCGGGGGAAAAGAGGTTTGGTCTGTCGAAAATGAGGCTGCTGGTACCAGCGATGGCAGTGGTGCTGCCGGCGGGGCAGGCGGTACCGAGGTCGAGGTGGCGGCTG
>CAJWOI010000037.1 GCA_913044255.1 uncultured Alphaproteobacteria bacterium | reverse complement strand
CTAAGCCTTCCCTCGTCTTCCTTGGGAGCTTGGCTAAAAACCAGACCTGAACTGGCAACACCCGATATTCAAATGCAATTTATTCCATACTCCGTAGAAAGCGCAGAGAAACGTACGCTTCATTCCTTCCCGGGAATGACAATTGCCTGCTTTCAGCTAAGACCGGAGAGCCTTGGTTCGGTTCATATCCGGTCCAATGACCCCTACAAACATCCAGCCATTCGATTCAACTTTCTGAATGACCCTACCGATGTTCAGACCAATATTGACGGCGTGAAAATGATGCGGGAGATCGTCGATGCGAAACCGATGGATCCCTATCGAGACGAAGAATTTTATCCAGGAAAATCGGTTTCCAGCGATGATGAAATCGAGCACTTTCTGCGGGAGGAGTGTGAAACTGGCTATCATCCTATGGGTACGTGCCGCATGGGGCGGGGTCCCAACGCCGTCGTCGATGACCAGCTAAAGGTGCACGGCTTGGAGGGTCTCCGAGTTGCTGACGCGTCCATCTTCCCAACTATGCCCTCAGGTAATACAAATGCCCCTTGCATCATGGTTGGTGAAAAAGCGGCAGATTTGATCAAGAATTCATACTAAATTTACTTCCACTTGCCAGTTACTCTGCAAACCAACTTTCTCAGACAGGATCGATATTGGATATGAGCACCGTAAACGGTCAACCTGACTATATCGTAGTCGGAGCAGGCTCAGCCGGCGCGGCTCTAGCCTATCGTCTAACTGAAAATCCTCAAACTTCTGTTCTTTTAGTTGAAGCAGGGAAAGCTGCGCATCCCTACTCACGCATGCCAATTAGTTTTGGACTTTTCATCGATCGGCCCGGAGTAAACTGGCGCTATTTTTCGGAACCCGAAGAAGGCACCAAAAACCGTATCATTCCGGTCCCTAGAGGAAAAATGCTTGGCGGTTCAAGCTCCATCAACGGTCTCGTTTATGTTCGCGGCCAAACACTGGATTATGATACATGGGGCCAACTTGGAAATCGCGGATGGAGTTGGGAGGAAGTATCCAAGGTATTCCACCGTATGGAGAACTTTGAGGGAGGAGATAGGCATGTTCGAGGTCAAGATGGACCGCTTGGAGTTTCAGAGGTCCCAGATCAGAACCCACTTTACGATGCCCTGTTTGCAGCCGCGGAATCTGTTGGTCATCAACGCAATCTTGACTACAACGGGTTGGATCAGGAGGGAATAGCCAAGACACAAGCAACCATTAAAACCGGTCGACGGATGAGTACGGCTCACTGTTATCTCCGGCCCGCATCGCACAGAAAAAACCTTGAAGTAGTAACGGAGGCCATGACCCAAAGGCTACTGATAGAAAACAAACGTTGCACCGGTATCGTTTACAAAAGAGGAGGACAAAACCAGACCGTCCTCTGCAAAAAAGAGGTGATACTCTCGGCAGGCGCCGTCTCATCACCACAAATTCTTGAGTTATCGGGGATCGGAAGACCCGAAATCCTTCAACAGCATGGCATTGAAGTACAGCACGAATTACAAGGTGTAGGCGAAAATTTCCGAGACCACATTGCGTCTCGAATACAGTGGAGAATTAAAGTCCCGAACATATCGTATAACGATAAGGCCCGCGGAATTAATCTTATTGGCCAAGTTATCAAGTATGCCGCCACTGGTGGTGGTTTTCTCAGCCTTCCCTCCACTCCTATCGTTGCGTTTTTGAAAACCAGGCCTGAGTTGGCGACACCAGATATCCAGCTAAGCTTTATTCCTTATGCAGTAGAAAACCCGAAACGTCGGAAATTACATAAATTTCCTGGTATGACGTTCATATGTTACCAGCTCCGTCCGGAAAGCCTTGGATCTATTCATATCCGCTCGGCGGATCCGAACGAGCAACCTGCAATCCGGTTCAATTTTCTCCACGACCCGATAGACGTCCGAGCAATGATCGATGGTGTAAACATAATGCGTCGAATTGTAGAAGCAAAACCAATGGATCCATATCGTAGAGATGAATTCAATCCGGGAAAAGCAGTTTCAGGAGATGCGGCCATCGAAAATTGGCTTCGTGAGACCAGCGAAACAGCATATCACCCCATGGGCACATGCCGGATGGGCCCAGACCCCAATGCGGTGGTGGACGAAAAACTAAAAGTTTATGGCTTGGAGGGACTTCGCGTAGCCGATGCATCCATTTTCCCAACGATGCCATCGGGAAACACGAACGCTGCTAGCATCATGGTGGGAGAGAGAGCCTCCGATTTGATCAAAGGAAATTGATTTACCCAACAGGCGCCTGCACAACACGTTATTCTATACGCTTTAATCCTGTTCTAGATCCACCCGCCTTTCAGCGAGGCCAGGTACATCTAGTTCTGTAACAAACACCGCCCCCTATTACCTCGACGTCAAAATCCAAATCTTTATAATGGGCCATGATTGCTTAACGCTTATTATTTGGCTCCTAAAATTTCGTTTAAGGCATCCACGCCCGGTCGGCAATACCCTCCACGTTTGTCTTCACATCTACGACAGCAGGTTTTCCTGCATTCAAAGCTTGGTCCAGAGCACCCTCCAGTTCACTGGGCTTGTTCACCGTTACTCCAAAACAGCCCATTGCCTCTGCCATACGAACGAAATCTACCTCCGGGAACAACCAATGTGCATCCGACGCTGACGAGCGTTGACCGTAGGTTCCCTCAATACCACCTTGCTCCTGATTCAGAGAGTGATTGTTATTAATCAGGGTAACCGTATTGATCCCTGCCTTCCTGGCTGTATCCAGTTCTGTCATGTGATACCAAACCCCGCCGTCTCCCGTAAAGCAAATTACCGGCCTGTCCGGTGCCGCACATTTAGCTCCCATGGCTGCCGGTAAAGCCCATCCAAGCGACCCTGCTGCCCGAATAAAACTCTGGTTCGGGCTTTTCAAATCGATCATTTGCGCACACCAAACACCGGCGTGTCCAGTATCCGAGACCAGTATCGCATCCTCCGGAAGACAATTGCTTAACTCCTTACAAAGGCGCTCGGGCCTCATGGGCGATACGTCGGAGTTATAGTGCTCGCTGGAATCTTCCTTGTAGGCTTGCACAAATTTTAAAACACGTGCCAACCAAACCTTATTTCCTTCACTCACAGTAGCCTGCTCGAACATTGCGCGAAGCGTTTCACGCACGTCGCCATGCATGCCCACCTGCACATGATAATTCCGGCCAATCTCTTCAGCATTTATATCCAATTGGATTACCGCGGTCCCTTGAGACGGAATTTGATAACCATTGGTAACCTGCCCCCCTGCATGACTGCCTATAAAAAAGACCAAATCGGCTTCGAACACGAGTTGGTTGGCACAGGCCCTGGAATACGACCCAGGAGTTCCCACCGCAAGAGCATGATCACTTGGGAACATAGCCTTCGCATTGAGGGAAGTGGCCACAGGAATAGATAGTTTCTCAGCCAATTCTATTAGCTCGACACGAGCACCCGAGGCAGTCACCCCGCCGCCCGCCACAATCACTGGACGCTCTGCCCGACCCAAAATCTTTAGGGCCTCAGATACGGAAGCCGAATCTGCTATCGGGCGGAAGGGAGGTACTCGACCAAAACATTCCTCGACACGAACCTCTAACTCCGCCTCTTGATCAATAACCATCTGCCCCGCTATCCCCTCTACATCGACATGCGCGGGAGCCGGCGTCCCCGTCGTTGCAGCCCGAAAAGCCTGACGTAAATAGATCGGCAACTCCTCCGGCTCGGAGACGAAAGCACTATATTTGGTCACTGCTGCGAACGGGTTTACGTGGTCAACTTCTTGGTAAGCATGGCGCTGCCGGTAGATTTGCATTTCCCTCCCCGTGATGGCTACTACGGGGGAACAAGCAAGATAGGGATCTTGCAAACCAGCCGCCAAGTTTAACGCACCTACGGATTGTGCCATGCACAAACTAGGACCACCACGCACCCGTGCATACGCATCTGCCATGTAAACAGCTGCCTTTTCGCTGTGCGCCTGCACCCCTTTACCACCAAGAGATTCCAACTCCATAATGACTCTGGGCCCAATGTACGGCATCCAAAAAATATGCGTGATGCCATACCCGAGGGCCGTCTCAGCCAGAAACCTTCCTCCCGTCATCTTCGCCACAACTTCCTCCACTCCTTAGAATGCTATAAAAAACAACAAGCCCATTAAACCCGCAGACCGCCATCCACCAGCAGAGTTTGTCCCGTCACATAGCTGGCGCCAGCAGCGAAAAAAAGCATTGCTTCTGCGTAATGAGATGGTTGGCCAACAATCTTCAGTGGAACGCGATCGGCCGCATCAGGAGAGCCCAATCCAGGAAAGCGACATTCCCAAGGGCTGTCCACCATCCCCGGCGCGATACAGTTTACCCGCACTTTTGGAGCCAGTGCGCGTGCCAACGACCTTGTTAAATTAATCAGACCTGCCTTGCTAGCCGCATACGCTATTGAGGAACCTGTTCCCGTGAAACCCGATTGCGAAGCCGTATTGACAATTGCGCCTCCGCTCTCCTTTAACGCTTTTGCAGCCGTACGTGAACAGAGATACGGCCCCAAAAGGTTCACATCCATGATCCGATTCCAGAACTGTTCATCCACCGCTTCTAGATCGGCGAGAGGTATCGGCGTCTTCGTGCCCGGAGTCCCGGCATTGTTAATTAAATGATCAAGACCCCCAAGATCCGTAATCGCCTGGTTAACCATTCGCTTACAATCTTTCGAATCTCCGACGTTCCCAGGAGCTGAAATAACATCCAGACCATCCGTCTTGAGACGTTGAATTTGAGTTTCAAGATTTGGATTTCCGGGAAGGTCATTGATGGCGACCTTCGCACCACACTGTGCAAACAACTCCACGGTCGCGAGTCCGATCCCCGATGCACCACCAGTGACCAGTGTGCATTTGTTAGAAAGATCTGCTGTAATCATCAATTCCCCCAAGTCTCTACAGACCAACTTCAACCGTTAAACCAAGTGGTGCAATACAGACAAGGGCGTGGCTGCTTGCAAGCCTGCATCAATAGGCAACACCACTCCCGAAATCCATTTAGATTCATCACTTGCCAAAAAAATCGCCGCCCAAGCAACATCCCAAGCATCACCTTCCGTACCGAGCGGTCCCGCTTTTTTGCGCATTTCACGCCAGTCTTCAGAAACATGCTCAACAAAAGGACCGTAAAGATGTCCCGGAGCAATACAGTTCACCCGGATTTTATCTCGACCGTGATGCACGGCCATCGCCCGGGTCAGCTGGATAACCCCACCTTTTGCCACGGAGTAGGGAATATTTTTTGCCGCACCTGCCCGATACCCATCAATGGAGGATACGTGAATGATAGAGCCGCCACCCGACTCTCTTATTTTTGGAACAGCATGCTTGCTCGCAAACGCAGCGCTCTTAAGATTTCTATCCAGGGATTCATCCCAAAGGTCTTCTTCTATTTCGGTCACATCCCCAGACCCAGGCCCGCCAACATTGTTGAATAAGATATGCAATGCGCCGTACTGCTCCATGCACGCCTCGGCCATGGCCTTGCAAGCTTCATCTTTCGTCACGTCAGCCTTCCAAACAACTGACTCACCACCTTCCGATTGGATGATTGCTTGTGTTTCTTCTGCACTTTCAAGATCCCAATCTACCAGAAAGAGCCTGGCCCCTTCGCGCGCGAACAGAATAGCCGTGGCCCGACCAGTGCCAAGTAACGAACCACGGGAACCGGAACCAGAAACCAAAGCCACCTTCCCATCAAGTCGTTTTCTGCTCATGTTTATTTTCCTATGTCCTTTGATGGACTGATTGGCCTTATCAACTAACCTATCGCACATCCAATTTTGAATATTCTCTCCAACCGGCGTAGTCTGACGGAATACTGCTGTGGTACTGGAGAATAGGCGATAACTTTTCCTGCACGGACACTGGCTATCATACCCAAGAAAAACAACACAACCATCGGAAATCTGATTATTTAATTGTCTACTGAGGAATTCTTTCATGTCGAAAGCATACGCGGGTGACGTAACACCAAAGGAGGCGTGGAATATTCTGGACAAGCAACGCAACTCCTACCTTGTGGACTGTCGTACGGCGGCAGAATGGAATTTTGTCGGAGTACCGGACTTGTCGCGTTTGGGTAAAGATACGATGTTCATCGAGTGGGTCCGTTTCCCAGGTGGAGTTGATAATCCTGATTTTGTGAATGAAGTAAAAAATGCTGACATGAATCCGGATGCGACCATCCTTTTCCTCTGCCGTTCCGGTCAACGATCTATTTCTGCTGCCATTGCCATGACGGATGCCGGGTACGAGAACTCCTACAACATTCTTGAAGGGTTCGAGGGAGACAAAGACGAAAAAAGTCAACGCGGAACAGTTGGAGGATGGAAACTGTCCGGACTACCCTGGCAACAAAATTAACACCAAAATTTGTGGGCTCAGGCACGTAGAGCCTGAGAGATATCGGCTTTAATGTCTTCTACGTCTTCCAATCCAATAGAGAACCGAACCAGACTATCTTTGATTCCAAGTAGGGAACGTTCCTGATTATCGAGGCGTTGATGGGTGGTTGACGCTGGATGAGTAACCATACTTTTGGCATCTCCAAGATTGTTTGAGATATCGATCATTTGTAAGGAATTTAGAAAACGAAATGCTCGTGCTTGATTACCTTCCAATTCGATCGCAACGATAGTACCCGGACCTCTCATCTGCTTTTGGCCAAGTTCAAATTGTGGATGATCGGAAAGGCTGGGGAATATTACCTTAGTCACACATGGTTGCTTCAAAAGAAATTCTGCCACGTCCGCCGCGTTAGTAGCCTGTTGGTGTACGCGCAGATCCAATGTTTCAAGCGCCTTTGTCAGGATCCAAGCATTGAACGGGCTTAATGTTGGACCTGTGTGACGCACAAACATACGGAGATAGTCTTGGTAATAGGTCTCATCGTTCGTGAGAATTGCGCCACCCACCGTTCGTCCCTGCCCATCGATATGCTTTGTCGTGGAGTACACGACGATATCGGCACCAAGTTCCAAAGGACGTTGAAATACCGGGGTAGCAAAAACATTGTCAACGATAAGTCTCCCGCCAGCCTGATGCGCCAACTCAGCTATGGCAGAAATATCAAACATTTGCATCATGGGGTTTGACGGACTCTCAAGAAACACAGCAGCCGTTGGTTCTGATAAAGCCTCGCCCCAAGCGTTCAAATCAGAACTTGAAATAGTAACTACATCGACCCCGTATCTCGGCATTAACACGGAACAAACATAGTCACACGAACCAAATAGGGCCTTTGAAGCTACGAGACGATCTCCCGCCTTCAACAAACAGGCGAGCGATGCAAACACTGCACCCATTCCACTTGCTGTGGACTGACACACAGCGGCATCCTCCATCAGCTTCATTCGATCTTCAAAAACGGAAACAGTAGGATTTCCATAGCGGGAGTATAGATAATGATCTTCCTTCCCTTTAAATGCTCGCGCTGCCTGCTCTGCCGACCCGTAGGCATAACTCGACGTGAGGAACATGCTTTCAGACATTTCGTCGAAATGAGATCTCTCCATGCCGCCTCTAACTAACTTGCTTTGACGACGATGGAATTTCGAGTCAGAGACACGATTTGACATTTTTTAAGCCTTTCGCGCCGCCACAATAAAAAACCCCGGCCAATCTCGGTCGGGGTTCCTCTACTCCGACCGTTTAGCTCCGATTTTTTTTCGTGGCCGCAAGCTGGTCGAACAAATCACCACGTTGAAAACAACGTAAAGAAATAAGAGAAAAGTGCAAGAGCTCGAACAAAACTTCATTAAAAATGTAAAATTAAATTATCCTTTGTAACGCAAGTTCCGTATGAGTAGTCTGCTGATTTCTTTTGCGTACAACGAATACGTTTTCAAAAATCTCGTCCTTAATAGTTAACAAATACTAATAATCTCGTTTTTAAAGAAAATCTTATGGCGCAACTCGTTTGGCCATTGGCCGCTGTAATGTTGGTTCAGGCGATGTTAATGGTGGCTTCTGTAACGGTGCCCGTACTTGCGCCAGCGCTAGAATTCGACACAGGAATTGAGTCGCGCTGGATAGGGATCTATGCCTCGCTTGTCTTTTTGGGGGCACTCGTGTCCATCACCCTGGGCGGTCCCCTTGCTCGCAGATTTGGCGCAGTCACCATGAGTCAGATTGCGCTGGCCGTATCTGGCCTAGCCCTAGTGGCAACTGCCGTAGGCAACCTGTGGGCGATCTCCGTCTGTGCAGTTGTCGCCGGTTTCGGATACGGACTGGCAACTCCGGCGGCGAGTCAAATATTGGCGAAGATTGCCAAACCTGGGCGCCACGGCATCATTTTTTCTTTAAAACAAAGTACAGTCTCTCTTGGCGGGCTAATTGCCGGCCTTATAGTACCAATTTTAGTGGTCGGTTTTGGATGGCGGGTGGCAACATTGGTCATCGGACTTCTGGTAATTGCGACGTGCGCCGTGATCCACCCATTACGTCGCTCTCAGGACGACAGGCAACCCTCCTGTTCCACGGAACAGCATACGCCATGGCGATCATTGAACTACGTACTTAGTCATCCTCGTTTACGTATTTTGGCACTAATTTCGTTTACGTTCGCTGCAGCACAAAATTCGACCAACGCCATATTTGTTACGTATGCCGTAGAAAAGATTGAAATGCCTCTAATCCTTGCGGGGATTGCCTTTTCAACGATGCAGACAACTGGCATGGCGACCCGAGTATTCCTCGGCTGGTTAACCGATCACTTGATATCTGCCGTACGACTGTTGGGCATAATAGGACTTTTGATAGCTATCACACTCAGCATGATGGCATTTATCAATCCTACCTGGTCCACCAGTGCGATTTTCCTATTTGCAGCACTTGCGGGGGTATTTGTTACCGGCTGGTCTGGCGTGTATTTGGCGGAAATAGCACGTATTGTCCCCCACGATCAGGTAGCTGTTGCTACTGGGGGAACCGTATTTTTCAGTTTTCTTGGAGCAGTCATTGGACCAAGCTTATTTAGCCTCATAATCGCAACAATAGATGGCTTCAGCACTGCTTTCCTTGCCATGGCGGCTTGTGCAGGACTGGTGGGCGCATTGGTATTGATGACCCATCGGCGCATTGTAACAAACGTCCCAGGTAACTGATTTTCAAAAAGGACCAATCATCCTTCACTCACAGGGTTTGCCGAATTTTCGAGGGAAACCGAACGGGAACTGCTTCTATCACGAATAACTAAAACCCATTGTCCGACAATGGTAATACAGACCGCCATCTTGAACGATAAGCCAATTTGCCTGCTCTGTACCACCGTTATGGTGCGAATGAACACTCTCAGGAGGCGTAATTAAAGTGGCCCATGGCTCCCAATTTTTTTGGATTCCATCAACCATCGAGTAACACTGAGGCGCATTAACGACCAGCGACACAGCCACCGAGTTATGGCGATGAGGTGGTTGTGCACCACCTGGAGGCAATTGATTCATTGCAAGGGTAAGTGACGGAGAAATATTGCGTGTCTCTTCTAGGTTTGCTGTTGATAGTACTACAGCGAGGCCTGCCGACGCGCGATCATTGAGTTTTGCATCCGCAATCTGAAGTTCACGTTGGATCTCACCAGCCGGGAAATGAGCCGGTTCAACCAGTGCCAAACTCAACTCAGGCGGAGTCAAACGTTCGAATGCAAGTTGTGGCGCATTCGTAATCACCCAGAGAATGCTATCTTTGTTTCCACTAACATGCGAGATGGAAACACCTCCAGGCAGACAAAACACGTCTCCCTCAGTCCATTCGATAGTATCAGCGCCTTGCACGCTCCTCCCCGTACCCCTAATCACATAACCGAACACTGTAGATGCGCACGGGGCATGCGTTAAGGTTTTCCCTGACTGAATACGCGCATAAGACGCAAGCACCAATGGTGTTGTCGCGGGAAAAGGAAGATTCATTGCAGCACTTTGATCAAGTGGGATCAGCTCGGTTCCAGTATCCGCATCAAAAGCTCGATCGCGCTCTAATAGAAAACTATGACCCGGTACAGGAGAAAATATAATATTGAACGCATTTTCAGAATCGAAATATCGCGCACGCTGCGTGTACACGGTATCACCATTTTCCGCCTGCCCAATTGGTCTTTTTCTATTTAGTGCAGTTTGCGCCACGTGGAAAATCCTTTTATTAAATATTGAACTTATATGTTACCGCTAAACATGGGTTTAAAACAAAATATTAACATGAAACTCTTTTGCTTAAACGTATAGAATTTCCCTTCTCCAACACCCGGAAACAACGTGGTCAGGAGACTATCTAGCCGGATCATTGGGAAGTTAAATGGGTATGATAGTGTAAGGGGCCTGCACTCATGGCATGTGGAAGAAAAATCAGTGGCCGGCGCGCAATTCTTGCGGCCATTCTGGGTAATACCCTTGAATGGTATGATTTTGCCGTATACGGCTTTATGGCGACAATTCTTGCTGGTCATTTCTTCCCAGCTGACGATGAAGTGACATCCCTTTTGGCCGCCTTTGCGGCATTCGGGGTCGGCTTTGCGGCACGTCCACTTGGAGCTTTTGTCATCGGGCGCCTGGCCGACCGTAAGGGCCGCAAATTTTCCCTTATGATCACAATTCAATTGATGGCACTCGGTACCGTCATCATTGGACTCGCCCCTACATATGAAACCATTGGACTTCTGGCGCCGCTTCTGATCGTGTTAGCGCGTCTTATCCAAGGATTTTCAGCTGGCGGTGAATGGGGCGGCTCAACCGCATTCATTGTAGAATGGGCGGGAGAGAATCGCCGCGGACTTACCGGGAGCTTGCAACAAATAAGTGTTGCAGCTGGGCTTTTGCTGGGGTCCGGTTGTGCAGCACTCCTGAGCACCATCTTGGAGGAAGATATTCTTACAACATGGGGATGGAGAGTTCCGTTTCTTCTGGGCGGCTTGATAGGACTGGTTGGCATTTATATACGGCGCAGCGTCGACGAGACACCTGTTTTTCAGCAGTCTATCGCGACCAATCACAGGGACACCGATCTACGAAAAAATTCAATTGAGCCAGCTGCCCGCGCCTTTGGATTCACCGTCCACTGGACTGTCTCATACTATATATTTTTAGCCTACATGCCCACGTTTACGATTCGTCATCTCGGGCTTGATCGATCAGTAGCCTTGTGGTCCAACACCGTAGGACTTTTAGCGCTGATGGTGGTCGCTCCAATTGCTGGCTATTGGTCAGACAAAATCGGAAGAAAACCTCTGCTTCTCGCCTCCTGTCTTACAATCGGAATTCTTGTATACCCAATCCTAAATTATTTGCTAACGAACCCCTCGGTCGCAGCAATCATTTGTGCCCAAGTGTTGTTTGGATGCCTAATTGCGCTGTACTCTGGACCAGGACCCGCAGCAATATCTGAGATTTTTCATACTTCATATCGTGCGACCGGAATGTCAGTAGGGTATAGCTTAGCTGTCGCTGTTTTTGGAGGATTTGCACCGTTTATCGCCACCTGGCTAATTGAAATAACCGGGTCACCGATCTCTCCTGCATATTATGTTTTACTCGCAGCCCTAGTTACAGCACTGGTTATCCTACGTTTGCCGGAAAGTGCACACCGACCTTTGAAATGAAGGATGTGTAGGACCCGATCATTGCTCTAGGCCGTACAAACTGTGCCAAAAACGTTCAATGAGAGAGTAAGAGCTAAAACATTACTACCCAACATCCTGAAACAGGATTACGCTGTTTCCACTTTATCTTTGCAAAACACCTGGTTCCCAAAGTATTACAACCACTCATCAACTCATCATCAAAGTTGAAAAAATACTAAATTCCTATTGCAATGATACAAAGTGAGATTTAACGATGCGATTTGGAGTCTTTTACGAACTGCAACTTCCGCGACCGTGGAAAGAAGGCGACGAACACCGCCTATTTAATGAGGCGCTGGAGCAAATCGTATTGGCAGATCGTTTGGGGTTCGATTTCGCCTGGGAGGTCGAACACCATTTTCTCGACGAATATTCACATTCCTCTGCCCCAGAAGTTTTTTTAGCCGCTGCTGCTGGTCTAACCAAGACAATTCGCCTGGGTCATGGCATCCGACAAGTGATCCCGAATTACAACCACCCAGCCCGAACGGCTGAAGGATTGGCAACGTTAGATTTACTATCCAACGGAAGGGTAGAATTTGGCATCGGGGAAGGGGCTACACGTTTAGAACTCCATGCATTCAACATTCCTGCAAGGGAAAAACGGGCAATGGCGCTTGAGGCCACCGAGCAAATTTGCAATATGATGGTCCTGACCCCCTATCCTGGCTTCGACGGTAATAGTTTTTCTATGCCCTGCCGCAATGTACTTCCAAAGCCATTGCAAAAGCCACACCCACCCCTTTGGATGGCTTGCACCAATCGAGATACAATAAAAGTCGCCGCGCGCAACGGAATTGGCGCACTTGCTTTTAATTTTATTGATCCGGAAGAGGCCCAAACTTGGTCCAATAGTTACTACGAGATCATAAAAAGCGAGGAATGTATCCCCTTGGGATGGTCTGTTAATGCAAATCTAGCAATGGTATCTGCGTTTTCTATGCATGAAGACCGCACCGAAGCAATTCGCCGGGGCCAAGATAATTTTGAGTTCTTTAGGTATTCGCAACAAAAATTAGTCGCCGAGGACTTTGTTCCTGGGTGTAGCAATATGTGGGAAGAATTTCTTGAGGCACGTGGAGATGCTTCAGACCAATTGGCACAGGCAGCCCTCGCGCATTCCGAGTTTGATGGAGCTGGTATTGGTACTCCGAATGACATGAGGCGCCATTTGAAAGATTTGCAGGCGGCTGGAGTTGATCAAGTAATCTTTCTGCAGCAAGCGGGTCGCAATACGCACAAAAATATTTGCGAATCATTGGAACTGTTCGCGGAAACTGTAATGCCTGAGTTCAATCAAAATGCTAAAAAGCGCGAAAATCAAAAAGCTGAAGAATTGGCTCCATATATGAAGGCGGCACTCGCCAGAAAGGAGTATATGCAACCACTTTCTCCCTCCGAAATACCTGTCGTTAAGGCTTCAGTTAAATCTGCAAAAGTTGGTGCGTTGGGAAGTGGGGCCGCAGCTAGTCGTCGTTAACGGGCTCGGCCCCAAATTCTTGCAAACTGCTCCATCAGCGTGAAGCTTTCAACCTACATCCATTGAGCCCCGGTTAGGCTTTAGTCTAGATAGCCATAATCGCCCCATACCTTAT
>CAJWOI010000036.1 GCA_913044255.1 uncultured Alphaproteobacteria bacterium | reverse complement strand
TTCCAGCGCTCTTTCAGTCGCAGTAAATCCTCGGCAAGGTCAGAAGAATCTATACCCGACGACACAGTGCGGATAATAACACCGTCTTGAGGTTCGATCACATCGTTTATCAAAGCAGTGAGACGCTCCCGCTCCGCTGTATCGGTCAAGCGACGCGAAATATTTATCGCGTCTCCATTCGGCATAAAGACCAGATATCGGCCAGCTAGCGCAATTCGACAACGTACTCTCGCTCCTTTCCCCCCAATCGGCTCTTTGACAACTTGAACCATGACCTCCGCGCCCTCTTGCACCAAATCAGATATATCCGTTCTATTATTGTGGGACTGACCCGAGGGGCGCGCGTCGTTGGCTGACAAAAACGCCGAGCGCTCCAAACCACAGTCGACAAAAGCGGCATTGGCGTTGCTTAGGATTTTTGAAACTCGACCTAAATATATGTTGCCCAGAAGTGATCGGTGGTCCTCCCGCTCTATAAATAGTTCACGTAAACGACCTTCCGCCACCAAGGCAATACGGGTTTCGCGGGACGCGACATTGATTAAAACTTCTTGCGTCATACCAGTGTAGATCTTCCTAAATTATCGGCAAAAAAAACGATAGCCGGAGCCCATCAACAATGCATAGGTCTCGTAAAGTGGCAGCCCTACCACATTCGAGTAAGACCCATTAATCGCAGTCACAAACGCGCCCGCATGCCCTTGAATAGCATATCCGCCCGCTTTTCCACGCCATTCACCCGAACCCAAATATGTCTGTATTTCTTGAACACTAAGAGGCTTGAACCGGACAACTGTAGTCACCAACCGTTCTCGCACCGCTTTCCCCGGAGCAATCAAGCACAGACCGGTATGTACACGGTGACGGCGACCAGACAGAAGACCAAGAAAATACCGCGCATGGTGAGAGTCTTCCGGTTTGTTTAAAACGCGTCGCCCACAAGCAACAACGGTGTCAGCACCCAGTACAAGGCATCCCGGGTGACGAGCAAATACCACCTCAGCCTTGCGTCGCCCCAAACGCGCCGCCAACCCCGCAGGAGTCTCCCCTCTCGAAAACTGGCACTCGTCAACACCCGACGGATCAACCACATCGGGCACTATACCAATTTGGTGCAATAGCTTTAGTCGTCTCTCAGAGGCTGAAGCAAGCACTAAGTTTAACGAGGAATTCGAGGGTTCGCATGAGGCCATTATTGCCTACACCGCTCAACCATCACTTGTGTCGAAACACAATTCGACCCTTAGTTAAATCATAGGGCGTCATTTCTACCGTTACCCGATCCCCTGCCAATACGCGAATACGATTTTTTCGCATTCGTCCTGAAGTATGCGCCAAAATTTCGTGTTCATTTTCCAGTTTTACCCGAAACATTGCGTTCGGCAGTAGTTCGGTGACCTCCCCTTGAAATTCCAAAGCCTCTTCTTTTGCCATTTAGTCGTCCTTGTTTATTTGTCGTTGCTTGAAGCATGTGACCGGTCGCACGCACGGTCAAGCGGTTCGGTGTAACCGGTCACTCCCAAATATTTGGTGGTGGAACAGTCATACCAGTCTCAATGAAATACCCCTTCAAACGGTTAAATAATGTGTCCCGCACTGCGCGGTACGCCGTCAACCGAACCTCGCGATTGCCTTCGGTAGCAGAAGGATCAAAAGTATTCCAGAAAATTAACTGACTACGTTGGGCACCCTTGAAATTTAGCATATGATGTTGCGCCTCCGGCGATAAGCTCACAATCAAATCAAAAGAGCCGCCGGGTAGTTTGTGAAAGTCCTTAGGACAATGACCTGATATATCGATGCCTATCTCATCCATCACTGAAACCGCAAACTGATCTAGCGTTCCAACGCGTACACCGGCAGAACTCACACAAAAAGCATGCCCCCGAAGGAATCTAACCATGCCCTCAGCCATAGCCGACCGCAGCGCATTGGTAGTGCAACAAATTAGCATACTTGTCGGGAGCCGTTCCACCGCTTCCATTACCCTCTCATTTGGACCACGCATAACAGCGTAAATAAACGACGAGCAGTACTAAAATCGATGTCAATTTTGCCTTTTAGCCTCTCTAGAAGTAGCTCGGATCCCTCGTCGTGAAGACTACGACGACCCATATCCAAAGCCTCAATTCTCTGCGGAGGAGAATGTTTAATCGCCTCGTAATAGGTCTCACAGACAGTAAAATAATCTTTAATAACCCGGCGAAATCCCGAAAAGGGGAGGAATACTGACTCAGTTGCATCACCGGAATGAGTTGATTTGATATTAAAAACTAATCGACTGTCCTGGATTTCTAAATGTAGCTTGTAAGGACCGAGCAACCCACTGGCCGGCGCAAAGTAATTTTGCTCCAAAAGATCATAAATAGCGACTCTACGCTCTCGATCGATTTCAGGCTTCCACCGAACAATACTCACCTCGTCCAGTGTCACCTCTACAATATGGAAATCCATGTTACAGGTTGCATCAACGCTACGTTATCAGAGGACTAAATGACACCGGGGGACACACAATTAACCTCGGTTCACACACATTTCATGCTTACTCCGGACAGACATAGTGTATCAGAAACAAGTGAAGCAAGTGGGCTGGTTCATCTATCTGAGATCGATCCATTTAATCGGACATTGATTGACCGAGCGTGGGCGTGAAGGCCCTCCCTTTCAGCAAGCGTAACCGCAGCCGGACCAATTGTACGAAGACTTTCAGCACTACACTCAATTATGTTCGTGCGTTTTAAAAAATCCAAGACGGACAGCCCAGAAGAAAACCGCGCGCTACCTGCAGTCGGCAACACATGGTTCGGACCGGCGACATAGTCCCCGATCGCCTCAGGAGTATAGCGACCTAGGAAAATAGCGCCCGCGTGGGAAATATCAGCAACGAGACTTTCTGGGTCGGCAACCGCCAGTTCAAGGTGTTCCGGCGCAACGACATCTACGAGGTACGGAACCTGCTCAAAATTTTTGATAATTAAAATCAACCCGTTGTTCTCCCAACTCGCACGGGCAATATGTTCGCGATTAAGTGTAACTAAATGATCCTGGACAGCAGATGCCACTTGGTCAGCAAAAGTTTCATCATCCGTAATTAGAATTGATTGTGAAGCCACGTCGTGTTCAGCCTGCGCCAACAAATCAATTGCGATCCATGAGGGATCGTTGTCGGAATCGGCAACTATCAAAATTTCTGTCGGTCCCGCGATCATATCGATTCCAACGACCCCAAACACCAGTCTCTTAGCAGCGGTAACATAGGCATTACCGGGCCCAACAATTTTGTCTACAGGAGCGATTGTCTCCGTGCCGTACGCGAGAGCTCCAATCGCTTGCGCGCCTCCTACCCGATAAATTTCGTGAATGCCCGAAAGCTTTGCCGCTGCCAATACTAAAGGATCTACGTTTATGTTCGGAGCGGGCACCGTCATTGCCACTCGCCTCACACCGGCTATTCGCGCCGGGATTGCATTCATAAGCAGTGAACTTGGATAGGCTGCAGAACCACCAGGAACGTACAACCCCACGGCATCAAGAGGCCGCCAGCGTGCTCCCAATTTGATCCCGGCTTCATCCGTGTAAGACAAGTTTTCGGGCATCTGTCTCTGGTGGAAGTCCTCAATCCGGCGGGCAGCGAGCTTCAAGGCATCGATCGCAGTACGATCACATTCAGAGTACGCGGACTCTATTTCATCGACCGATAACCGAACTTGCTCTCTAAACAATTGAACATTGTCGAATAGTTTTGTGTATTCCAACAGCGCAGCATCTCCACGGCTACGGACACCGTCCAGAATCGATGCAACTACATCATCAACTTCTCGAACAACCTCACGCTTTCCAGCCAGAATGGCGCGGAAAGCATTATCAAAACCGGGCTCCTGGCTGTTAAGTCTTCGCGCCATTGATTGCGCCTCGAAATCGATCCACCAGATCACTCAATTCAGTTGATTGAGTCTTCCAAGCGGCACGGTTAACTACGAGCCTTGCGGTTATATCTGCGATGCACTCTACTTCCACCAAACCATTTTCCTTCAGCGTCTGTCCGCTATCTACAAGATCCACTATACGCTGACACAAACCAAGAGACGGGGCTAATTCGATAGCACCACTTAGCTTAACGCACTCAGCATGAACCCCTCGGGTAGCAAAATAACGCCGTGTGGCTTCGGGGTACTTGGTCGCAACTCGAACGTGACTCCAACGAGAGGGATCATCTTGAGCCGCCAATCCAACCGGTTCCGCCAACGAAAGACGGCAGCTGCCAATTCCAAGGTCAAGTGGTGCATAAACCTCCGGGTAGTCAAATTCTAACAAAGTATCCTGGCCAGTCACACCTAACTGAGCTCCTCCGAAAGCGACAAATGTAGCCACATCGAAACTACGTACACGAATCAAATTCAAATTCTCCACATTTGTCTTAAACGACAAACGACGGGTGCTGTCATTATAGAATTCTGGTTCAGGTTCAACACCTGCACGAACCATCAACGGCAAGAGTTGAGTTAAAATTCGGCCTTTCGGCACCGCAAAAACTAGTACGTCGTTAACCCTCATAAACCTATCCTACCGCATGGCGTGGCGGGGAGCCGCAAGGACGAGGTACTGCCAAGTCCTCCAAATAACAAACAATAGCCTCCCCTTCCAATTTAAGGGCAGCGCTACCAGAAAACACCAAGGTCACTACTCCCGGCTCAAAGGCAACTGTTAACAGCTCAAGCACCTCACCCCTACTGGCTTGGTCAATGCCCTGAGCGCGCACCGAAGTAATCCCGTTGAAGCGCAAACCTGACTGCACTTGGAATAAAGTCTCCGGAATTTCTTGTGTTGCAGTAAAGCCTTCCCAAACAAAACGGTCGAGCACTACGATGAACTGCTTCTCATCACTTTGGAAAGTCATCTCACTAAGGCGAACCACCGAATCTTGCAAACACGCCGCGATCACCTTGAAATCCTCAGCGTCGGCCGCCTGTAACCGTAAGGCGCGCTTATTTTTAACTCCCATAATCACATCCGTTCCACCTGAGCTCCACATCGAGCAAGTTTCTCCTCCACGCGCTCATACCCCCGATCAAGGTGGTAGAGCCGATTTACTATGGTCTCGCCCTCAGCCGCAAGACCCGCAAGTAAAAGTGATACACTGGCCCTGAGATCAGTTGCCATGACTGGAGCTCCGCGCAAACCCGGCACCCCACGCACCACCGCCGAGTTTCCTTTTACCAAAATATCCGCACCCATTCTTGCCAACTCAGTTACGTGCATAAAACGATTCTCAAAGATATTTTCTGTTATTGTGGATATGCCCGTGGAAATAGTCATCAGTGCCATTATTTGAGCCTGCATATCCGT
Source organism: uncultured Alphaproteobacteria bacterium (assembly GCA_913044255.1). GTDB lineage: Bacteria > Pseudomonadota > Alphaproteobacteria > UBA7887 > UBA7887. Next base: position 7,957 of record CAJWOI010000036.1, on the reverse strand, counting down.
TGGAAAACCCGGATACGGTCGAGTATCAATATTTACAGGACTCAATCGATTCCCTCCTGGTTTCACCCTCACGCCATTTTCACAGGCAGTGAGCTCTATTCCCGCGGCACGCAACGTATCAGCAACAGTCGGAATTAAGTCAATAGTAGTGCCAGTCAAATCCAAGGTGCCCCCAGTTATCGCCGCTGCTATCGCATACGTGCCAGTTTCAATTCGGTCTGGAAGAACTTTGTGCTCAGCACTACCTAGCTGATCAACGCCAACTACTTGGATGTGGCCTGTTCCGGCACCCCCTATGTTCGCACCCATTCGACTAAGACAATCTGCAAGATCCACAATTTCGGGCTCACACGCAGCATTTGTAATGGTCGTTTCTCCACGCGCAAGACATGCCGCCATCATCAAGTTTGCCGTAGCCCCGACCGAAACCATCGGAAATACGACATTGGTGCCGACCAAGCCACTTGGCGCCTTAGCCTCTATGTAACCATCTCGTAAAGAAATTTCAGCCCCCAGCTGCCGTAGTCCCGCCACATGGAGGTCCACAGGCCGCAGCCCAATGGCGCAGCCCCCAGGCATTGAGACTCTCGCGTGCCCGGCACGCGCTAGCAGAGGGCCCAACACGAGCACAGAAGCACGCATCTTACGAACCAAATCGTACGGAGCCGTCCCACTCACCAAATTGCGGGCGGAGAGCGACAAGAGTCGCCCCTCAGAACCTCCATTTTCGCGGCCTCCATCCGCTGTTTTGCCGTTCATGCTGATATCAACGCCGAGTTCCACAAGTAGTTCAGTCATTGTGGCAATATCTGACACATGCGGAAGATTTCCGAGAGCCAACGCGCCATCAGTGAGCAAACTAGCCGCCATCAATGGCAACGCCGCATTCTTTGCACCACTGATTTCAATTACACCATTTAGTGGCCGGCCGCCTGTAATGCGAAGCTTATCCACGCGTCACCAGACCTCCTTTAATCCCCGTCGCGTACCAACAAACAACTTCTAACACTAGAGACACAACCTTCCATTAGTTACACGCCGTTTCTGACCATTAGATAAACCACGCCTTGTACGGCCTCAAGGCTCAGGACCTTGTTACCCCTATAAAACTCAGACGAATTTCCCTCTTTTCGACGGCGGTGAAGTTCAGACTGCTGGATGACGAGATTGCCCACATAACAACTAAATATCAGAATCTGCCTCACACTCGCTTGATCCTCGCAACTGACCTTCCCTTCGGATACGTTGCTGTTCCTTCCGTCTACTGAGATTATCGCGCAATAATTTCCCCTGAAGTTTTTCTCGGTTAACTTGCGTATCCGGCTTCTTCCGAGGCACATCTTTTCGTAGCTTACAATTATTCATGATTTTCGGTGTTGATCATATATAAAATCAATAATTTATATGAAAAAATGGAACTAAACTCTGAAGTCTGTTATCAAGGCCGCCGGTTGCGTCGCAGGCCAGCATATGGCATGGTCCGCGCCGCTTTATGATTCGTAACGATGCAACGACCCTTCTACGTACGCCGCCGTAGCTCAGGGGTAGAGCACACCCTTGGTAAGGGTGGGGTCGAGTGTTCGATTCACTCCGGCGGCACCACTCTCTCAAGCGTCGAATTGAAGACTCTCCCCGTTACCTAGGCACGTTTACACGAATTATATCAATTTCTCTCCAAAACCAATGCTAAACAAGACGTGCTATAATACGGCATCGCGCATTTTGTTACAGTTCGCAGGCGGTCACGATGGAATGGCTGAATATAGTCTTTGACTCCTTTGTCGCTATCGTTTCGGAACCATTTTCGTATTTTATCAGGCTAGATCAAAGAATTTATTGGTTGCACCTATTTGTAGCACTTTTACTCGCCGCATGGATATTCATCCATCTGAAAAATGAGGAAAACGTTCGACCCCTATCTGGCCTGAGTCGACTTAAAGCGTTTGGGATCTTCTGTTTCCCTAAAAAGATTTACTATCACGAATCTGCCAAAATCGATTATCTCTTCTTCTTCATCAATCACATTGCATTTCCTTGGTTAGTCGCACCACTAATACTCGGCATGGTAATCGTTAGCCAAGCTAGCAATTTCTTTTTCATGCAATTTTCTTTCTTAACAAACCTTATGGGAACCGCTGGTTTAGGAGATCAAATCGCGCTTACTTTCGGCATTCTGTTAACACTAGATGCGGCACTTTACGTAGGTCACTACCTACAGCACCGTATTCCCATTTTATGGGAATTTCACAAAGTTCACCATTCAGCCCAAGTGCTCACTCCAATTACGGTGTACCGCATGCACCCCATCGACGACCTGTTAACAGGTAGCCTTGCGGGAATATTTACGGGGATACTAATGGGCGTTTTTGATACCTTGTACAGTAGCGGACTCGCCTTCTTTACAGTGGCGGGTTTAAATGCTGGAGTTTTCGCCTTTTACATATTTGGTTATAACCTGCGACATTCGCACATTTGGCTCACTTACCATCCGGTCATCAGTCATATTTTCATATCACCGGCGCAACACCAAATGCACCATAGCGTTGAGCCAAAACACTATGGCTGCAATCTTGGTTTCATCTTTGCATTCTGGGATTGGATCGCACGCACATTGTACGTGCCAAGAGGCAAAGAAAAAATCGAATTTGGTCTCGCGGATGAGGATCCGTCAGATTACAACAGCGTATATCGCCTTTATTGGCGACCATTCGTGCGCGTCTATAGGTATATATACAGACGTCATATTCATATAAAGCACCATGGTTGAGATTCCAAATCGAGGGAATACACTGAAACTAAAATACACTCTAATTGCCGCAACAATAACAATACTGACGATTGCCCTCGCTGCAATTTATCTGGGTCAGTTCAACATAGCTCTAACTGCCCCTGATACTCATGAATTGGAGTTGCGCAACTTAACTTGGGTTGAGGTGCGTTCGTTAATGAAAAAGGGCAAAACAACCATCATCATCCCTACTGCTGGGACAGAGCAGAACGGCCCTCACGCGGTATTGGGCAAGCATGGTTACGTGGTCAATTTTACAGCTTTGGCCATCGCTCAGGCACTGGAAGATGCTTTGGTCGCCCCGACTGTCGAAACTGTTCCACAAGGCTCCATAGATCCGCCAGAGGGGCACATGGCATTTCCAGGTACCATCTCTGTCCCAGCCGAGGTCTTCGAACTCATTCTGGAGCATACTGCACGCAGCCTGAAGGCACATGGATTTAAAACTATTCTTTTTCTCGGTGACAGCGGTGGCAACCAGGCTGGACAGGCTAGGGTCGCGGACAAACTCAACCGCGAATGGCACGAAACTGATATGGCGGCATACCACTTAGGCGACTACTACTCCAACAATGGTCAAGCGGATTGGCTCCGAGAGCAAGGGTACAATGAAGCTGAAATTGGGACTCACGCTGGTATACGTGATATCTCGGAACTGCTGGCGGTCTGGCCAGATGGGGTGCGGCTCAGTCGCCTCGCCCCCAATGGAGGCCACTACTTGGAGGACACGGGCAGCAACGGTGATCCGACTCTCGCCTCAGTGGAAATTGGGCACGTAATGCTGCAACTAAAAATTGCTGCTGCCCTAAGACAAATCCACCTGTTGCGTGATTTCTCTCAGTAATGCCGACTGAGCAACAAATTCATGGGTGCCTGAGCCAGGTGTAAGATGCCGAAAGCTTTAGGCAAAAAAAATTAAAAAGTAGAGTACACTACGATGGTGACGCCATTTTGATTCATGAGAAGGAATAGGAGGTTGATATGCAAATCAGAGCCATGGCAATGCTGCTGTTACTCATATCCTTCCCTGCGTACGCCCAAGATTCCGCCGATGGACAATGCCGCCTAACAACGCTTCAAGGTGCAGACGCACAGGAAATGATGGTAAAGGGAGTCAGGCTCCATACGGAATTCCAAAAAGACCCGAAAGATAGCGACGGAACAGAAAAAATCACTATCGTCCATTCTATACGTGCGGATTGGAAAATATGGGTATGCGTTCAATCACTAATTCGTCGTGGCGAAAGCCCACAATCTCTGCACCTCGTTTGTACAGGGTGTGATTACGATTAATACCCGCAGGAACTAGTTAATACTCATGCTGCCCAAAGCGAAAATGTCGTAAGCACTATAGGGGCTACCAAGTATGACGACTCAAAGAATCTGTATCATTGATTAATCCAAATATCAGACGCCATATTGCTTAAAAAAGGCGATGTATATCAACAGACCAAGAATAGCGAGCTTTCCATAGTCAAGATCAAAGGCAGTACCTTCGCCAAATTGACTTTGAAATTTCTGTAGAATCTCTTTCATAAATTTTTGTATCCTCTTTTGAGATCATAATTTTCTTTCGGACCGGGAAACTTCCTGAGTCATGATAACAACCGTCAACGTCGCACCCTAATAGTCCTGATCCGAATCGCTACCCAGTTAAGATCAGTAAAGGTAATGTGGGACCGAATCCAACAATATAAAGTGTACAAGAGAACACTGTCTTCCGGTAAACTTTGTTACAAGATGTCAATATTTTGGTGGAATAACACTTGAAAAAGACGGAACGCTTTTATCTCGATTGTCCTTACAGAGAAAAGGATAAATGCAAAGAGCTCGGCGCATATTGGGATGCGGACCGGCGCAAATGGTATGTACCTGAGGGTCTTGATACGACTCCTTTCGAGAAGTGGTGGCCTGGTGAAAACTCTGAGTACCAGGAGCACGCTAGTGTGGACGTTGACAGAAACACTGAGCGTTTTTATCTAAATGTAGATTTTGATGAAAAGAATCGAGTCAAAGCGCTGGGCGCCCGCTGGGACCCGGAGGCTAGACGTTGGTTTGTACCCGGCCAGTCAAACAAGGAAGACTTTAAAGAATGGTGGCCTCTTGATTAGTCACCAGGAATTCCATCCCTGACTCAAATATAATGAGCGCGAGCAAAACCACCTGTCTGTATTAGAATTTTTCTAGCCAGGGCCTGAGCTCCAGTTCCCAACTCCAAACACTCCGGTCCTGCTGTAAAAAATCCCAATAACACTGAGCAATAGCCTCAGGGTCAAGCATGCTATCTGATTTTTCAGGCCAATCCACACGTTCTGGGCGGGCCGGGTTTCGGATTCCGCCATCAATTACGAAATGTCCAATGTGTATTCCTTGTGGGTGCAATTCACGAGCTAAGCTCTGGGCAAGACCTCGGAGGGCAAATTTGCCCATCGCGAAGGACGCCGATCTCGCGTATCCTTTCACCGAAGCGGAGGCACCGGTGAACAAAATAGAACCTTGTTTGTTGGGTAGCATGCGTTTGACCGCCTCCTGCGCTACCAAAAAACCTCCATAAGCAGTAACCATGAGAGCCTCTTTCACGCCTACGCCATCTATTTCAACAAATGGACCGCGTTCACGCTCACTCGGGTTGTATACAACAACGTCCGGCGGAGCATCATCTAGAGCCACAAATATTCCCGCCACATCCTCAGGATCAGTAGCGTCGCAAGTTAGCGACGTCGCCCCTGTCTCCCTGCAGAGTGACTCAAGATCTACAATGGTCCGCGCTGCGATTGTCACGTGCAACCCACGATCGGAAAATAACCTTGCCAATGAGGCAGAAAGTCCCGGGCCCAACTCTGTTAGACAACACATCGTGCTCGCGCAACAGACCCAAATGTATTGACGGGCAATAAAGTCAAAGAACAAAACAGATTTCAATTAGAAACCACTACCAACTTTGGTTTACGTTTACCGGCCCAAGCCAAGCGCGCGGATTCAAAAAATTGACTGTGCCATGCCGGTTAGCAAGACCAAACATAATCGTGCCGTATGAACCCGTCTACCTAAGTGCTATTAAACTCAGGTATTTCCCGAGTTGAAAAGGGACAAGCGGATGCAATCTCCACGCGGTTGCACCACTATTTCCTGCAACAGATTACGACAAATCACTATCTACTGTTTGTGCGTCATTCGCACCGTGGCTTGCAACTAAGCGTAGTTTGCTCACCACGACGTAACACTTTTACCTGTATCACATTTTCTTCTTCTTTTTTAGGTTTAGTGGATTGGACGCCCGCAGTCGATTTTTCTTCAGAAGCCATCACTACGACATTCGCATTTAAAAGTTCATTCTGATTTTCATCAAGAATTAACAGGCTAGTCTCCCCTGTCTCAACACCAAGAAGAAATATCAAATCAGGGGAATCGATCACAACATCCGCAATTTCAGGATTTGCAATTAAAACGACCTCTGCGTTGCCATCCAAACGCATCATTCGCGCCTTATTAACTAAAACTTTAATTGTGTCCGTGGCGTCATTCACAGTCTCGGTAGCGTCAGTGCTATCAACCTCCTCGGCCTGCGCCAGGCTCCAGTTCCAAAAAGCAGGCACTACAGCAACCACCAAGATGGCTAGATACGATTTCATGTCCCCTCCCTGCTTAGCACTTGACCGCTAAATTGCCACCCAATTCAGCGGATCAAGCCCACATATCGATGAGCTTGTATCGGCACACTCACCCCTCTATACAATTCACTCTAATTTCAGTCTGGACTCGATGCTATCATGAACTCGTTGGAGAGGCCATTCGGTAGTCAGGAAGAAACTAAAAATGCTATCGTCTATTTTTGGTTGAACACACGTTTCCTAGCCAAAATATTGAAAATATGTGATTTTTAGGATTAATACCGTATAGAGCTGAAGTATGAAAATCCTAATAACTGGCCTGATCTTGGTATCTTTGGCTGCAGCCGGCGGCACGGCCCTTTTGGTCAATCAATTTCTCAAATCCGAATCACAGAGTGAGATAGACGCCCCTGCGCAAAAGAAGCCCGATTCAGAGCCTAAAGTATTTGTGCTCACGGCTAATGGGGACTTGCCGGCTGGTACAACAATTTCTAGCGGCGATTTAAAATGGCAGACCTGGCCGGAGAGTATAGTCAACAGAGACTTCGTGATTAGCCCAGAAGAGGACAAGGCACTGTTTCAGGAATATGTCGGAGCTGTGGTGCGGAGAGGCATTGTTGCGGGAACACCGATGAACGCCGATATGGTCTTTCATCGCCCTGATGCCGGATTTCTGACCGGAATTCTAAGGCCTGGGATGCGCGCAGTGGCCATAGAAATCGAGGAACCATATCTTGGTGCGGCGGGATTTGTCCTGCCCGGTGACCATGTAGATGTCATTCTGATTCACGACGTCCGATCGAATTATCCTGGCGACGCCTGGGCTATCAACAACCAAGTCGTCCGATACGCAGCAGAAACAATCCTCGAGAACATCAGGGTGGTCGCGGTTGATCAAGAATTTGACGACTCCGACGGTGACGCCGTCAAAGCAGAGACAATTACCCTGGAGCTAACCCCCAAGGGCGCCGAGGTTGTGTCCTTGGCCACGGAGATGGGACAAATATACTTGTCCTTGAGAAGTTTGGCTGTAGAAGAGCCTCACGATGACAGATATTTCACTAGCGACTACGAAATAAGTCGAGCATTGTCGTCAGCCATTGCCAGTCAATCCAAGATATCAAGGACTTCAGACCCGCAGACAGAACGAACTTCGCGACCTGCGTTGGAAATACGCAAAGGCGTCAAAATTTATCGCGGGGTCGAGGGGACTGTCAGTGAGCCATCTGAGTGATCGACAGATGAAACCCCGCCCCATAAAGGACCGGATCTCTGCCTGTATTTGGGTTACGGCACTCGTCTTCACCTCCCATGCCACGCCCGCGCTTGCACAAACAGAGGTTTCGGTGGAACAACTGCGCGCAGTCGCGCCGGTAACCGTAGACGTCCCTGCCACAGTCGAATTACCGATCAACAAGGTTCGCGTTATCGATTTTGATCGAAATATCCGCGACGTGATTGTGGCAAACCCTTCAATCGCCGACGTTATCGTTAAAACACAAACCAGAGCCTACCTAATAGGACGCTCCACGGGGGATACCGATATATTATTTATCGA
>CAJWOI010000035.1 GCA_913044255.1 uncultured Alphaproteobacteria bacterium | reverse complement strand
CCCTCGCAAGTGGAGGATGTGGTTCAAAGGGTAGCCGGGATAAAAGCGATCACCACTTCCCCTAATGGCGTAAAAAACCGCTTCTCTAGTTAGGTTTTACTTGGCCTGATGATGCCGCACTTGGGATGGGAAGGCATTTATCGAGAGGGTATTCCCGGTGGAACTCAACACCAACGTCGCTGTTACGGTGAAAACCGGCCTGCTTATTCCAGAACGATGTGCATGTCGAAAGAGCCCAACATCTCAAACTCACGTCGGCCAGGCATTTCTGGATATTCCGTCCATACTCGATCCTGTAGTTCCGCCGGTAACTTAGCGGCAGAGTCAGCGTACTTCGCAGTGACTTTAAATCGTAACTGGTCTGTAAAGCCCTCGGCCCCCTTCAAGCAAGTAATGCCCAAACCCGAGAATTCCTCTCCACCCTCGGTTTTGCACCATTCAGGTTGAGGGCTTCGGTCACTCGATTTTTTCAGCGTGACGATGACGCTTTGGCCCTTCTCCGGCCCTTCATGTACATCGAGTACGGCATAATACTCTTTATCAACCCAGTCGGTCTTTATTTTGGATCCATCAAGACCCTTTAGAAACAGAAAGTAGTCTGGATAGAATGTAACTTTAAAACGACCTTCCGTAGCCTTAAGCGTCATTATCTCAGCTGCCGTTACCGAAACGGAGGTAAATGCGACAAGAAACGCAAGAATTACAGCCAACCCAAAACCAATTTTCATGGCATCCCTCTCAGTCGCGGCACCTGCCGCCCAAAAACATCTCTGGACATCTTAGGGACGACGTCCCCGCGCAGAGCGCATCGCCCCTGATATGATGCCATACTAATTAACCTGTCCCCACATCAACAATGCGGACCGATATAATTGAGCAGATTCACTCAATAACGATGTGTAGTTCGAACGGGCCCAACTCTTCACCTTCTCCTCTGCCCGGCAGTACGGGATACTCAGCCCAAGTTCGACCCTGCAGCTCCGCAGGCAGAGCGGCGGCTGAATCCGCATATTTTACCTTTACCTTGAATCGAAGCTGCTCGGTAAAACCCTCAGCCCCTTTCAAGCAGGTAATGCCCTTTCCCTTAAACTCTTCACCGCCCTCGGTTTTACACCACTCAGGTTGCGGACTACGATCGCTTGATTTTTTTAGAGTCATAATTGCACTTTGACCGGCTTCTGGTCCTTCATGTACATCCAGCACCGCATAATATTCCTTATCCACCCAATCGGTTTTAATCGTGGATGGGTCAAGTCCCTTCAGAAAGACTAAATAGTTTGGATAAAATCCGCCCTGAATCTTGAAACGTCCGGAGCTCGCCTCCAAGGTCAATATTTCCGCCGCTGTTACTGGCACAGAGGCAAACGCCGCGAGAAAAGCAATAACTGCAGCTACACCTAAACCAATTTTCATGACATCCTCCCTATCGCGACATTACGCCGCTTCAACGAAACACTCAGTCCTCAAGATGCGATATTAGCAATGCCAATACCGTTTCGCATCATTACACCGTCCACAGCCAAACCACCACCCCAATAAGGAAGAAGGCCAGGGACGAACGCCCCTGACCCTCCCCATTTCAGTCTTTAGACTGTTCCGCTAACGCGTTTCAGTCGCTCAATTAAGCAGTCCGGACAAAGCCGTAGCGTTTGTTGGAGTTTTCACCACCGCGTTCACGGAAGTTTCTTCCCAACTCAGCTAATTTGTCTTCACCGAAGTTCAACGGCGTATTATCAACGTTCGTCATGCCAAGGTCGTAAAGACGTGCCGAATTGAGGCCAAAGATCGCCTGTTTGGTGAGGCTATTCGGACCACCAAGTGACGGCAAACCATACTTATCTTGCATGTCGCCCGGAACCTCGAGACGGCGCATGGCTTCAATCTGCCATTGCGGCGAACCATACCACACGGTATCCGAACCATAGACAACGTGATCCGCACCAAGACCACCAACCAGCGTACCAATAAACGCGGCCGAGAATTTCGGATGCGCCACTGCTGAGTTAGCAAATGAAGTGCCAATCTCACCGTAGATGTTGCCGTTACCAGAAGCCTGCGCTGCTTCGACCACATCCGTCGCCCACTTAATACGGCCAGTCGCCTCAAACTCGGACCAAGCTTGGTCAGGCAGCTCGAGGAACGGACGCAATGCTGTGTGGTAAATGACGAAGTTCATGTCCGGCCAATCAGTAGCAGCCTTCTCAAGGTCCCACGCAGTTGCGTACTGCCACAAGCCCTTAAAGGACTGCTCGTAATCTGGCGGCATTAAACCCTTATGGACACAAATTGTGTTGATGCCAGCCTTCAACGATTTCTCGTAGAAGGGATACAGCAACTTTTCATCATCCAAACGCCATGGCCACTTCGACGGAGCGAGTGGATCACCAATCGTGTAGGACTTCCATGAACACATATTGGGATCATTACGACTAATCGCCTCATCAACTGTATCCATCCAGCCAGGCTGGCCAGGAGTGATAACAGCATGACCCAACATCCGTTGCCCACCAGCAAAGTCGTTTACTGTGGCGCAAGCATCCATGATCTGGTCATTGAACAAAAGATACCAGGACGGATCATCAAACGGTGCACCAGACAGTAGCGCCATCTTGGTATCGGCAGTAAACCACAGTTCGCGAATGTAATTCTCGAACTTATAACGGGTTAAGCTGATACCTTCTTCCTTAAGCACCGGATTCCAATGCTCGGCAGCAAACTCGCCAAGACCGGTGATTTCTTCGTGCGCGAAATCATCACGCAAGAAGTGAGTTTGGTCATCAAAGATAAACTGACCGGCGAGCATATTAGCACGCTCTAAGCTCATCTCCGGATCCCGCGCTTCCGCTGGATCCACTTGCCAAACGCCACCGCCGTATACCTCATTCATTGCCAAAAACGCTGCAGCCATGCCGCAGTTCGTCATGAGATATTCACGACGAGTCATACCAAGAAATTTACTGTTCTCCTCGGCTAACTCTTTAATCCGACTTTCAACTTTCTTTTGTATCGGACTTTGGGAAGGTGGAAGATATTCCCCATTTGACACGATCTGTGTTGGTACAGGAGATTGAAACTCAAGCTCCTCTGCACCTTCCACCAATCGTTCTTCGCGTTCGCTAAGCCACGTTGACATGATTTAGCCTCCCTCGACCTTCAGCCGTACGCGCGTGGCCATCCGGTCTATTTGGTTTCAAGTGTCGACACATAAACACTCATGTGTAACCACGGACATTCCGCCGTGGCCAACGTTGATTCTAGTAGACTGATTGGTCCATGACAATCCCAATTAAGGCCGATGAGAGGAGAAAAAGCAGGGTGAATAGGGTGCTCAAGCGTGTTAGTGTCGCCGCCTTTTGTCGTATCAGTGCGGTCCGTCCAAAATGATTCTGCCACTAACTTCTTCTAATATTTGCCAGGATACTAGACTATTTTGGTTAAAATGCATGTTTCTGAAGTATTTAATTTCTTTTTTCTTGCTTTTCCTTACGTTCGAATCAATCGCATGGTCCCAGGATTCGCAGAATCCGCAGGTAAAAACCGGCGAAGCAGTCAAAGAAGCTTACGGTGATGAAGAAATTCCTCAGCCGAATATGGCGACCTGGTACACCGGGGCTGCTGCGAACTGGCTGACAGACGAGTTGCGTACCGAGTTTTTCCCGACATCCACTCGCTCTACTGGGTTGGAGGGGGAACCACCGGCGGTGGAAATCTTTGAGGACCAGACCCTATTGGGATTTATGTTCCTTACCGTTGACGCAGTACCATCTTTGGGATTTGCATCACTGCCTTTTAAAATTGCGGTGGGCCTTGCGCTCGATGGAAACATCACTGGCGCCAAATTGCTCGATCACAGCGAACCAATCATCGACATCCTGCTACTTGATGGTTTAAATCATTTTACCAATCAATATACGGGCGTCGATATTCGTCGACCTTGGCGGGTCAGCCTTACAAAAATTTCTTACATAAGCGGGCAATCTGATGATTCCGCCGGATCTTCTGGAACGCTGGACGGGATTGCCGCAGCGACTATCAGCGCCGTTCTATTTAACGAAGCCATCCTAACTTCAGCGCGTTTAATAGCGAGAGCCCATGGCTTAAGGCTGAACGACAAACCCGCGGTTGATATGACGTTTTTCCGTAAAAACCAGTGGGAAAACCTGGTAGAGGATGGTTCAGTTGGCCACTTGAAAGTTAAGGCCGCAGAGGCAATGGCCCAAGGGATAGAACTCTCCACCCATAAAGAGGTCGGGGAAAGCCTGCGACTCGTCCAAGAGGCCGTTGCCCCGAGGTATAGGCGAGAGACAAGACACGAAGCAGTAGAACAAGGCACGGGTGAAAAATCTTTTATCGACCTCTTTGTGGCGCCAGTAACGCCACCGTCTATTGGCCGCAACATTATGGGGGATCAAGCATACAACCTGTTCATTAGCGGACGCGCTGCGGAAGATCTCGTGCTCTTAATGATGTCCAAAGGTTCCTATGAGCTACACGATATGCACGAAACTACAACTGGCCCGTTCGAACGCTTCCGCCTCATCCAAGGGAACAAAACGTTTAACTTAACAAAAGACCGGTTCCGTTATTTCGGATTCTTACACGGAAAAGACAAGCCCATATTTTCGGAAATAGGGCTTTTATGGTTGCCGGCTTCAGAGGGGGCAGACCCACTCAAGCCGTGGAAACTAGAGTTCCCATTCGAAACCGAAGACGGGAATACGGTCGTATTTTCACTGCCTTACCAGTTGCAGCCACAATATGTCCTGGAACCGACGGGCCTTGACGTCATGGCGTCAGAAAACAAACCAGTTTGGATACGCGCCTGGGAAGTGCAAGCCGTTAACATCGTCATTTTACTCCTATCCCTTGCATCTCTAACCGCCATTTTAGTGTTTATGGAATCGATAACTCGGCGGCCCACATTCTACTTCTGGCTACGAAATGCGTTCATGTTGTTCACTCTAGTTTGGCTAGGATGGGTCGTTGGAGCCCAAGTAACCATAATAAATATTATTACCTGGATTCAGGCTCCCTTCGGGTCCTTTAACCCAGACGTGGTTCTATCTGATCCGCTCATCATCGTACTAATGGCTTACGTACTGGTGACTTTCTTTATTTGGGGACGCGGTATTTTCTGTGGCTGGCTGTGTCCGTTCGGGGCTATGCAGGAGCTACTAGCAAAAATTGCCCAAGCATGCCGATTACCGCAGTTGCAACTTTCCCCAAAGACTCACACTTATTTATGGCCCTTGAAATACGGAATCTTGATCGTTTTAGTGGGCTTGTCCTTCTACTCCATGACCGCAGCCAGCTTCGCCTCTGAAGTTGAGCCATTCAAAACAGCGATTTCGCTAAAATTCGCCCGCGACTGGCCGTACGTAATCTACGCCCTGACACTTTTGTCGGCCGGCCTAATAATCGAACGTTTCTTCTGCCGGTTTTTCTGTCCTCTCGGCGCCGCAATGGCAATCGCTGGCAAACTCCGGATGTTAACTCCGTTAAAGCGCCGTGCCGAATGTGGGAGCCCGTGTCATTTGTGTGAACGAAAATGTCCCATTTCAGCAATTGGGCCAACAGGGGCGATAAATATGACCGAGTGCTTCTACTGCTTGGATTGCCAGGTAGTGTATTACGATGAACACGCTTGTCCACCGTTGGTAACGGCGGCAAAAAAAGCGAAAAATGCAATGCCCGAAATATCACGTGGACCAAGCGGCGCTCCAGCTCCAGCAACGGCTTCTCCAGGATGAGGCTTCTGCCGGTCGGGGCCCTAGTCGGGGTCGCTTTATCCCTCTCCATCATCAACGGATTGGCAGCGAAAGACACTACCCCGTTGGTAGATGTTTCGTGGCTAAAACCACAAGTGTGTACAGAAGGTCTAACTGTACTGGACGTTCGTCGATCAACGGAGAATTATCGAGCATCTCACTTACCCTGCGCGGTCCATACCAACTACTACAAAGATGGTTGGCGCACGAGAAAACAAGGCATCCCCCATATGATGCCCCCCACTGATCAATTGGAAGCGTTAATTGGTCGGCTCGGTATCAAAAACAATACTCATGTGGTGATCTATGGATCCGGCACAGGGCCATTCGATGCTGCAGAGACCACCAGTATCTATCTTACCTTTAAATATCTTGGCCACGATTCGGTATCAATCCTGGACGGTGGCTTACCAGCCTGGATGGCGGAATGGTCTGTCGACTTCGATGTCGGGATGCATAAGATAACGGCTGCCGAATTTATTGCAAAACCAAGGGCAGGCCTTCTCATATCTCGCGAAGGCGTTCAGAGCGCACTCGCCAACAATATCCCAATAATTGACGTACGCAGCAACGACATGTTTTTAGGCGTTAATCGTGCCTGGATGCTTTCCCGATCAGGCACAATACCAGGTGCACTAAATTTACCGATGAGTTGGCTAACCGTTAATGCGGGCCTAAAATTTCGTGACCGTGAACAATTGCAACAACTATTTTCCGCCGCGGGGGCACCGGACAGCGGTAAGCAAATTTACTTTTGCAACGCTGGCCTGGAAAGTTCTATGGCTTGGTTTGTCGCTCACGAACTTTTAGAAAATGAGCAAGCCGTGCTTTATGACGGTTCATTGGCGGAGTGGACGAAAGATAAGTCACTTCCGCTCATCCGTCATGTCGAACTAAATTGATTTTCTGTTGTAAGTTGCCGCAAAGAAAAGAACGTCAAAGACAAACTACATGGATGGCGCCGGATCCATGGCCTCAAATTGAAGACCTTTGACATCGCTCACATTTATACGGATATTTTGACCCCGCGTCGGCAAATCAAGCATGATAACTGGATTTGTAGATAGTGCCGCGTACGTTTCAATTTCGGCTATGGGTCCGTTTTCGTCAGTGAAATCAACTCGATCAATATAGTAAGCCGGCACGACCTCACCGTTATCATCTACAACAAAACCCGTATCCATTGGATGCGTTATTTTTGTTTTAATACGCCACGCGCCGCCTTCTCTATTAAATTGGCTAATCCGTATTTTACCAATTTCACCAGTCAGGCATATCTGAGTTTCGGGATCGCATGAAGGCAAGGAACAACCTCCCGGGCTTTTCACGAAGACCATTTTTGAACCCACATGCCACTTCCCAGTTTCATCTTTAAGAGCGGCACGTACCGGCGAATCATCTTCTAACCTGATATTCATTCCGACCGCCTCAATGAGTCGGTGCGGGTACATGTGATAAGCCTTTTGGATGGGATTATTTTCAATCAATAAAACAAATTCCTGCATCCTCTGTAAATTTTCCGGAATTTTAACCACCAACGACACCTCGTGTGGTGCCTCCACAAAATCCTGCATGATAACCTTTATGTCATCATCAAACACGACTTCTCCTGTGATAGCATAGTCATCCCGGACCTGAGACCAATTTTCAGAAAGCGTGGGATCCAGCAGATCCCTCGCCTGTTCGAGTGACTCCGAGGTTGGAGTATCCCATTTCGCAGTTGGAGAGGACGTCATTTCCTCTGACAATTCCGTTGCTTTGAAGTCCGAAAACGGGCCTGCATGTACCTGAGAGAAAATTCCCAACATCGATACAAACGCTATGATGGAGTAGACGACATTGTCACTCATGCAGCCAGACCCTCGCCTTCCTTCCATTCTCTTTTCTTCCCTTTTTGACAACAACGTACGTCCAGCTCCACGTTACCCAAAAAACCAGGCGCCAAGCCACAATTCCGTACCGCACCCCGTTTCCAAAAGCCATACTCAACACCTAGGGTATAAATTTATGGCCACGATTCTGCAAGGCCCCTACACTAAGATTAGAGCGGTACGCTATTTATAGTAATTATTAATCACTTGTTTTGTATCCATTCGCTATATGGCATATGGCAGCAAATGAAAGTCATTATCGTTGGCGCAGGCGTTATTGGGATCACCACCGCCTATTATTTGGAAGCCGAGGGCCACGAGGTTACGGTCGTCGAACGTCAAGACCGTGCCGGTATGGAGACGAGCTTTGCCAATGCCGGCCAACTTTGCCGGTATACGGCTCGACCCTGGGCGGGACCCTCAGTTCCTGCAATGATTTTTCGAGAAATGGGCCGCGCAAGCGCCCCATATCTGGTTCGTCTTCGCTTCGACCCACAAATGTGGCGATGGCTGGTAAGCTTTCTCGCACAGTGCCGTACCTCAAAATACCAAAAGACTCGCTCCAACCTTTTGCGGATTGCCATTCATAGCTCGAATTTGATGGATGATCTTATCGCTCGGGAAAATATTGACTTCGATCACTGCCGATATGGAGTGCTTCACCTGTTTCAAGATCAGAAATCACTTGATTATGCAAGCGAGGATGAACGACGTTTTGCGAATGCAGATATTCGCGGAGAAACACTTGATTACGCTAGCTGCGTTGCGATTGAGCCAGCCCTCAATCAATGTCAAACAAGTTTCGCTGGCGGCATTCTTCACCAACACGAACAAACCGGAGACGCACATCAGTTTACGGCAAAACTGGCACGAATTCTGGCAGGCCGTGGGGTGTCGTTTGAGTATGGGGTTGAAGCTCAAAAATTCATAACTGAAGGCGAATCCGTTTCCAGCTTGATAACCAACGGGGGAACTATAAAAGCGGATGCCATAGTCATTGGCGCTGCCACCAATAGCGCAAAATTGTTGAGCCCTATGTGCCCCAATTTACCTATATACCCTGTCAAAGGATATTCCATCACGATACCGACCGGAGGTTACAACGGAGCTCCAAAGATTGGCATCCATGATAGTAGCCGTAAAATTGGCTTTAGTCGCCTTGGAGACCGGCTTCGCGCCGCAGGAACTGCTGAATTTGGCGCACCTAATACCCAGCCATCTCAATCACGGATTGAGGCTCTACGCGATCGAGCACGTACGATATTTCCTGGGGCTGGCAATTTTGAAGCAGCGCAAACTTGGGCAGGTCTTCGCCCAATGACCCCTGACGGAGCACCAGTGCTTGGTCAGACAAAGTGGAAAAATCTATTCGTCAATACCGGTCACGGAAGCTTGGGTTGGAGTCTTGCCTGTGGCTCCGGCCACATACTTGCTGACTTACTCGCTGGCCGCGCCCCCAGGATTGATCTTTCCGGGTTAACCGTCGATCGGTTTTTCTAACGTCCCATACGCCCCGAATTTGATGCGCCCAAATTAGTCGCCAGCAGAACAATATATCGAAATGCGTTACGTGATATGCATCGCATAACCTTTCTGACGCCAGTTAGTGAGTGACTAAAACTTTTATCTCACTAATCTTGCAATGCGATTAAAGCATCCGCGGCGCATACTCCGGCCCCTTCGGACAACACCATTAAGGGATTGATGTCCAGTTCAGAAATACGTTCTGCGGCAAGGGCAAAACTTGATAACCGAACTAGAGTATCTGCAATTGCATCAATATCGCACTTTGGATGGCCTCTGGCACCCTTTAGCAGGGGATATGTCTTTAGTTCGGCAATCATATTATAGGCATCTGATTTCGTGATTGGAGCCACACGAACTACCGAATCATGCAACATTTCTACCATAATTCCGCCACTACCGACCAATATTACAGGACCAAACACAGGATCTCGCTTTACACCTGCAATAAGTTCAATTGCGCCCGGAACCATTTTGTAAACACCAATACCGTCAACAACTGCATTTGGATCAAAGCTCTCGACGGAATTTTGTATGTCCTCGAATGCTGATGCAACCGCAAGAGGTGTCTCAACACCAAGCCGAACACCTCCCGCTTCGCTTTTGTGACCTATATCCCTAGATTCAATTTTCAACACCACCGGATAACCGACTTCTTCGGCTATAACTACTGCGTGTTCTGGATTTTTAGCGACATTACCTTGCGTCACAGATATGCCCAACAAACTGAGTAGCTGCTTGGATTCATATTCTCCAAGCTGATACCTAGCATTTCGCAGCGCTTCTGTGACCAATACCAACGCGCCATCGACATCGCCTTCCAGTATTTCCTCCTGCATCGTCAGTGGAGCAGAAATAAGGGACCGGATTGCTTTCAAAGCTCGCAAAGGATCTCCGAAACACGGTATTTGTTCCTGTCGAAGCCGGTCAGGCATAGATGGATCACCCAACATCCAACCCACCACGATCGGTTTTTCGTTAACTTTATTGGCCTTGATTATCTCGTCACACAGTGCATCCACATTCAACATCTGAACACCAAAGAATGCGAGCACCACATCAACATTTGGGTCACTCACCATGTGTTTTAAATGCCACCCGATCGCTTCAGCATCACTCAACGCCTGCAACGTGAAATCAACGGGATTTTGGGCAGACCCGAAAGCAGGCAATTTTTCCATGATTCGGTCGCTAGTCTCCGGGTCTAGCTTTGGCAATTCTAAACCGAGCTCACCGACCTTATCTGCACAAAAAACCCCAATCCCACCTGAATTCGTGAGTATGCCTACACGAGGGCCCTTACTTGGTGGAGGCGATAAGCTGTACAGTTCAATTAAATCGAATAACTCCGTAACATCATCAGCCTCGATGACTCCCCATTGGCGGAATGCTGTCCTATAAACCTCATACGTACCGGCCATTGAGCCGGTGTGCGACGCAGCTGCTCGAGCGCTCTCATCGCTCCTGCCGACCTTCAGGATTATTACCGGAGTTTCATTGTTCCGTGCGACAGCCAGCGCCGCACGAAGCTTGCGGCCGTCTCGTATCCCCTCCATGTAGCCTGCGACGACTCTGATACGCGGGTCCGACGCCATGTGGGCCACCATATCCGCAAAATCGACGATAGATTCGTTGCCAGTACTGTTTAAATACCCAAGTCCAAGACCGCGCTGGTGACATTCCGCTGCCACAATTCCCGCGAATAAACCGCTCTGACTCACAAAACCAATTGGTCCGGCACGAATATCGTCACGCGACAAAGTAGAGCTGAAGTTGGCAATCATGCGATCATGTAAATTTGCTACGCCCTGGCAATTCGGGCCACAGACTAAACTACCTCCCGCTTCTGCAACGGCCTTGAGCTCTTCCTCCAATTCAGCCCCGTCGCCTCCCATCTCTGAAAAACCACTGGTATAAATTGTCATTGAGGGAATGCCGGCGGCCTGGCACGCTCGCATTGTCTCAATGACATGGGCCGCGGGCACAGCGATGATTGCCATATCGGCGGGCGCAGGAATATCCGCCACCGATGGGTAGCAACGAACGCCATTAATGTCCCCGTATTTTGGATTGACGGGGTAAATAGCACCGAGAAAACCAAATCGACGCAGAAAGGAAAGTGGTCTTCCTCCAACCCGACTTGGATCCGGGGTCGCGCCCACAATCGCAATCGAGCGAGGACTTAACAACGTTGTAAGATCACGCAGACCATTCGCTGCTGAGAATGAATCACTACGATGATTGTTCATCTGCGTCGCAATCAGTCTTCAGACATTCTAAACGCGGAGAGAAAGGCATTTCAGACCGATCAGCATGCCGCAAAACCAGCCTCGGCGGCATATCAAAACGATGAGCCAAGCCCGCTCTCCTCTTTTCCGTAGATTCGCGCTACTCAGCAGCACTCACCGATGGTCGACCTGAGTCAGACAAGATATCTTGATATCCAGCCAAAATATCATCGTCACTCGCGTTAGCTGCCAGATCCAAGACCTTGGAAATCGTTGGCGCTGCCTCACCACCAACGACTCGCTTAACTGCCTGATCGAGGTAATCAAAAAACCGACGATGCAGCTCATCGGCTATAGCGCCTCCAAACGAAGTACCTTGAGTTCCTTGCTCGACTATTAAAACATTGTTGGTTTTGCGAATGCTCTCCCCGATCGTTTCCCAGTCAAGGCTTGCACGATCTAGAGTACGAAGATCTATAACTTCCGCATCAATATCAGCTTGGTCCGCTATCTCTACACACGAGCCAACCATTGCGAGAGATGTCAGCACAGTAAAGTCCGCGCCAGGTCGAACCACTTTAGACTTTCCAAGTTGGATAAAAAAATCAAGGTCCTCGGCGGGAGCAGGACCCATCGACTGATAAAGGTCAATGTGCTCCACTACC
Source organism: uncultured Alphaproteobacteria bacterium (assembly GCA_913044255.1). GTDB lineage: Bacteria > Pseudomonadota > Alphaproteobacteria > UBA7887 > UBA7887. Next base: position 1,668 of record CAJWOI010000035.1, on the reverse strand, counting down.
AAAACAGGATCCTCGCACAACAACGCGCTATTCATGAGGCCAACATAATCATACGGGGTGCTCGGGGCCACTATCCGCCAGCCCGGGAATTGCGTGAATAGGCCACTCGGATCCATCGAGTGTTGAGATCCATATCCAGATTTTGCAGCTACCTTAGCTCTTAAAACTAATGGGACGGGCAGGTCTCCCCCAAACATATGTCGCATCTTTGCAATCTGGTTGAACACTTGATCTGCGGCAACATAGATAAAATCGGCATACATGAATTCGACCACAGGACGAAAATGTCCGTCAGCCGCCACACCGCCCGCAAGTCCGGCAAAGCCCCCTTCTGTAATAGGAGTTCCTATAATGCGATCCGGGAATTTTTGGGCCAAGCCTTTCGTGGCCCCGTTTGTGCCCCCGCGCAATTTATGAACATCCTCTCCTATCACAAAAATCCGACTGTCAGTCTCCATTCTGCGACCCATGACGCCAGAGACAAGATCAATAAACTTCCGCTCTACCACCTCTCCCGAGTGATCTTCCTTCTCCTCATAACGAACCCCATCAAACTCGGACATGTCACCCCGCACGCCGTGATCCACTTCACTCCGACTTGGCCATAAATTAGGTTTGATTCTCCTACGATTACCATCGGGCTCAAGCAAGTTTTGGGCCGCGCGCTCTACTGCTGTCACCGCTTCTTCACGTAAACGCTCGGTTTCATGCTTTGTGAGATGGCCAGATTCAATCATCCGCATAGCCATGTACGCTGGTGGATCACGTTCGCGCCATTTTTGCTCTTCCTCTTTACTCCTATAGCCAAACGCACTACCCGGTAACGGTCCATTCTGATGGAAAAAGCGATAGCAATCCGCCTCGATGATCACCGGCCCTTTGCCTTTCCGTAGAATAGAGAGAGCTTTCTCCGTAGTAATCTTAACTGCTAGGGGATCCATGCCGTCAGTGGTAAAAGCTGGAATTCCATAAGCTTGCCCACGTGCAGCGAGCCGCGTCTCTCGCGTAGACTCCTGTACGGTGGTTGAAACTGCGTACTGGTTATTTTCAACAAAGTAAAGAATTGGCAGGTTGTAGAGGGCCGCGAGGTTAAACGACTCAGCCACCGCTCCTTGGTGCATCGCACCGTCACCGAAGAAGCTGATTACAACGTCACCCTGTCCTAATCTTTTTCGTGACCAAGCAACGCCGGTTGCGATAGGCACGCCACCGCCAACAATGGCATTAGTTCCTACTACTCCGGATTCGCGCGAACGAAGATGCATCGAACCACCTCGACCTCCGCAATATCCCTGCTCTAGACCCATTACCTCAGCCAAAGTACGTTGAACGACTGCTTGCATTGGCTCGGCCAGCGGTTCGGCTAATGGATCGTAGGTTGACGGTGATACATGGTTCAGTGTTTTAGCAAGAAATTGGTGATGGGCGCGGTGAGTGCCGTTGATTTGATCACCAGGCCGAGCCGCAGCCATTGCTCCAACCGCCGCCCCTTCCTGACCAATAGAAGAGTGAGCTGGACCGTGAACAAGGCTCTCGCCGGCAAGTTCCAAAACCGTCTCTTCAAACGCTCGAATAAGATTTAAATTTTGCAACATGCGCACCATCGTTGGGACATCAGCTTTTAGCCAGTCGGCCTCTGTGACACGTATTTCTTCCCACGGTGCGCTG
>CAJWOI010000034.1 GCA_913044255.1 uncultured Alphaproteobacteria bacterium | reverse complement strand
AGCCTGACGGGGCGTAATTCCGTAATCGAATCCTACACTCTGCATGGCGACTATCAGGTTGATCGGCGCTGGCTGTGAAATCAGCTTGACCCCCGCTCGATACGGGCCCGGGCCTCTCAGTGCGTCGCCTTTGACAACGTAGTGCCCCCACCGTTCGCCGAGAGGCTCTATAGCCCTCTTATGGACTCGTTCTGTCGCCGGCTCTCCGGTAAATACCAGTGAGACTGCCGATGGCAACACTCTTGGTAAGGCTGTGACCGGATAGGGAATCGGAATCACGTGCTCTATCTCACCGCCCCGGCCGTTCTGCGTGACAAAATATGACTGGAGACTCATGAGGTAGGGATCCATTTCGACTTCACCTGCATGAACGTACGCGGAATGGCCATCTCGAAGATCACCATTTGGATCGCGGTCACCGGAGACGAACACCACGTTGCCGTCGTTATCTGATACGGTAACTTCGAGCCAGATCATCCGCTCGCCGGTAAAGCCCGTTGGCACGTTGTGACCGTCGGTGCCACTTCTCACCTGGATGTCGAATTCAATGCCACCTGCGTCCGCACGTTTGGTGACAATATCGCCAAGGATGTACCCATTACGCAGCACTTCGAGTCGCTGTTCGGTTGCCCATGCGAGCCGTTCAAGTTGGTAATCAATGATATCTCGGGCATCGTAGCGGTCATCGATAGACTGCCAGACCTCCGGAAATTGGCCATCATCGGTGACGGTATCCTCAAATTCGTCGGTGCCCCAGCCGGCTGCTACGTCAAATTGCAGCCATTCCTCTAGTGTTGCTAGCGCTTGTGCCACGGAGTTATGTGGGAAGATCCCGGGGTGGATCAGTGAATAATCTGGACCGGCAAAAAAATGGTTCGTAATTTTCCGTTCCGCAGTTTCAACTCCGCCAACGACCGCTGCTGGTCCGTACTCGTAGCCCGATGCTACCCCCTGGACCTTGCCCATGTGGCAATCCTGGCAAGTCTCTCCACGTGCAGCTGCCGGGGATGTCCGGTATTCACTGAATGCTTCTTCAAGTCGAAACCCGTTGAACAGTGTCACGTCGTGGCAGGTGGCACAAAACATGGGCTGCGATAATGTCTCAAACTTTCCCACTTCTTTGTGAACTTTGCGTCCGGATTCCTCGGGATCGATAACCACCCGGTATTCGTGAGTGTTATCGAGGACCCGCGCCATTTCCTCGTTGCCCATGGGGCCAAAGACAATCTCGGTTAGTCCGCCTTCGACAAGCGCCAATCGGCCGCTCGCCTTATTGTAGGCCTTGTTGAGTCGGTGGCAGACCACGCACGTGACGCCTTCACGCGATGTGGGGTGGCGCCCAAGATTGGAATCAAAAGAGTTTTCTCCCAAATTCGCTCCGACTGGATTGTGACATCGAAGACAGAAGTCGCCGTTTGACCCATTGGCCAACTCATTAATTTTGTTGTTCAATGACAAATAAGCGGGACTGAGTTGAGAGTAGGAATGCTGGGATACAGACCATGCTTCGTATTGCTTCGGGTGGCAGGTGCCGCAGGTTCCTGCCGATGGATAACGACTTTCCGCAAACAATAACTCGTGTTCCTCGGTGGCTGATTCCGCTACGTCACCGGTATCTTCTTCCACGGCGTCAGCCGGCGAATCATCATCTACGTCTTCAAGTAGGCTGTCATCTTCGTCCAATAGAGAGTCATCTTCGAGCAAAAGATCGTCTTCAAGTAAAAGTTCATCTTCTACCAAAAGGTCATCGTCGTCTGCTTTGGCTGTTATACTCACCGTTGCGAAAATCAAAACGGCCAAAGTGCCAATCAAAATGACCAAAATCCGTTGATACCAATCAGCACCTACCCACCTGAGGCGGTCGGTGAGGGCGGGCCCTTGGTTATATATCGACTGCGACATGGCTCTCCACCTAATCCAACACTAAAGTTAAAGTCTCAGTTTGCCATTGATGCGAAAGTTTGAAACTACACCAAGAGCTCACTACCTCTATAGTGCGCCGAAATTCTACGGCCATAAATTCTTCTAAACTACCAGAAACATTAGAGCAAATTACACCGTATTGGAAATACAACCTGTTGTCTTAATTTAAGTTAATTCCACTTAGGCACGTGCACATTCTAATACCTCTATCTACCGATCAACAAATGAAATGTGTGGTGGCTACCTGGCAATGAATTGAGGGTGGTGCGGTCAGGAGTAACCTACTATACGTGTGGATTCCGCACATTGTCAGTAGGGTTTTAAGATTTATGCGTGCCGTACTAGAAACACTGATCGGACTACCTATCCCCCTATTTTTTTTGGTCGTGGTGGGTTTGGTGTTTTGGAATAGGCGGCGGTTGAGTTTTACGCTGATATCCGGGGCAACAGTTTTAATGATTGGGTTCAGCATGCCGATTGTGGCGGATTTTTTGGCGCGGCCATTGGCACTTAACTTGGCTCCAATGGAAAATTTAAATTCCCCTCGCAATGCCGCAATCCTTGTGCCCACTGCTGGCATATTTCGCGATTCCAACGGAAAATGGTGGTCAAATAATACGGGGATTGAGCGTGCTGCGACCGGTCAACGATGGAGTCAAGATTTGGAGCTACCCTTAATTCTATCCGGTGGTTCACCAAACGGTGAAGCCCGGTCGGAAGCTGAGGTACTAGCATCGCAGCTCGGATTGTTTGGGCCCGATATTATTTTAGAGACAGAAGCTCGCAATAGCTTTGAGACGGCGGTGCATGCCGCACGTATCATGCAAATGCTTGGTGGCGATCATATTTTGCTGGTTACGTCGTCAGTTCATATGGCACGTATGGCGGCAAGTTTGCGCCGCCAAGGCTTGGTTGTTTTCGCGGTGCCGGTAAGGCCGGCGGATGGAAAACCCAAGTTAGAGTGGATTTCGGATTTCTTGCCAAGCACTGGAGGTCTTGGACGCTCTCGTGCCGCGGTTCACGAATATATAGCAATACTATTTTATATGATCCACGGGCGTATCAGGGCGTTCGATTTGGTGGCGTAATCACTGGATTATGTGCCATGCCAGTGATTTTGGTCAATTTTCAAGCCGGAAAACGACTGGAATAACGACATTGCTGTCGACGGCAAGCCCGTGGCGGTAAGCTGGCGAAAATCGCCATTTCTCAATGGCTTCACGGGCGGCGTAGTCGAGCACTTCAATCCCGCTGGTCTCCTCAATCCGAACCTTACTTGGTCGCCCGCTAGCAGCGACAGCAACGGAAATTACAACTCGCCCTTCCAATCCATGTCGGCGAGCATGGCGCGGGTATTCGGGTGGTTTGTTGTCGAACTCGGGGTCGCTATAGCTGGCTGTTGTTTCTCTTAATAACTTCGCAGGTAAACTCTCTAACGGGTCGATTTCTGCGTTGACGGGCGATGGTATCGGCAAATTAGAAAACGTGTTCTCATGAAGCGGTAGTGCCGGGGGCGCTGGAGGAGAAGTCCGAGTAAAGTTTTTGGGACTTGAAACCTGTGGTTGTGCTATTGGTGACGATAATTCCACTAAAGCCATTCTCTGGTGCTTCTTCAAGGATTTGGGCGGGTGTGTGCGGTCTCCTGAGAATAAGTCCTGCACTTTAGGTTCTTTAATTTGCGGGAAGGACATCTGTATACGCGTATATTGAGCCTCCAACTCCAAATGCATGGACGTTGGTGCTGCAAGTGACTCAAATGTGGGGAAAGTAGTGTAGCTTATAATCGGTTTAACCTGTGGCAGGAAGGTTGTCGGTGACGGTGGTAATTTTGAGGAGGGCGGTATTGTCAAAGCCGTTGTAGCTACTTTGTTCACGGTTGTCTCTGGCGCCGGTACTCCAGGAACGTTGGTTGGGAGTAATAACTTTGGTGGAGGTGATGGTTGTTGAGTGGTGGCCGGCTCGGGTAAAAAGATTGGCTTGTAGTTCAACGATGAAAATTCCGTGACAGGCCTCACCGGAGAAGCTCCGTTGGCCTCGGTCTTGATTTCGGGAGTAGTTTCATGGACGAGCTGAACCGTCAACCATGGTTGTTCAACGATTGTGTCATTCGTGAGAAATACTAGAAACGCGATGACTACTATCGCATGGATTGAGCTTGAGATCCCAACGGCTAACCGGAACGGGGAAAGCACCGGTCGCTCGTCGGAACGATGCCTTCCTCCAAGGGGTTGGCCGCTCATAATCATTATGTGTAGGTTTCTCTGAAGTGGTTACTATTGAGTTCCATGGCATCGCTGAAATTCTTGGCTGCGGCTTTCTCCGTGTCTTAAAGTGGCCAATTGAGGCGTATCAAGGCGGCTCGCCCCGCTAACGGATAGACATTGAATCGCTTGATATTGGTCGCGCTGCGGACACCATAATTGTAGTAGTTTTTGTCCAACAAGTTGGTTAGTTCCATCGACCAGTTCGGCCCAGTATATTCTGCCTGACCCAAGTGTCCCCCCAACCGAAGATCGACGAGATAATAATCGGGGATTTGTTCACCCTCATTACTTTCGTCGTTTTCCAGGCGTGCCCGGTCTATATAGTTTGCTGAGAGTGTGGCAATCAGCTTGTCCTCGATAAGGCGCCAGTTAAGTCGTGATCCCAATTGCCACTGCGGTACCAAGGGTACTGCATTGTCAGCAAAGACTCCTTTTCGAAATTTTGCGTCGATAAACGCGACGTTAAGCTGCAGCTTAAGATTGCTGGTGATCTCATGCCCGGCTGTCATTTCACTGCCGATGCGTCGTGTCGGCGCCGCATTTTCGTTTAATCCGAACCCGCCGCCCAGAGTTGGATCGAAACGCAACTCATTCTTGAGTTTCATAGCGAAGGCACTAACTTGAAGGGCTACCTTTTTCGTTTGATATCGGAGACCTACCTCTACATCGCGTGAGATTTGGGTTTTTAGTTTAAAGGTACTGCCATCAGAGCTGGCAATGCGCTCGTTTATAGTGGGGAGACGGACGCTGCGACCTGTACGACCAAAAGCGGCCAGATTTTGCGCCATTTCATACTCCAAACCAATGTTGTAGAGATAATGCTGTTCTATTGCTCCTGTGGTTTCGCGTTTACCGACAAATCCGTTGGCGCCAGGCGCATTTGGGTTGAATTCATCTCCACCGGCAAATTTGTTCCGGATGAACCTTCCACCGACCTGCGCGGTCCATGTATCGGACAATCTAAAATCATCCTGTCCGTAAAGACCAAAAGTAGTCTGGTGGGCAAGGTATCTATGTACCGGTGCTTCGTTGCGATTTCGGCTACGGTCAGAATCGTAATCAGCATAATAGAGATCCATTCCGACGACGCTTTGATGATCTTGACCAATTAGCAGCCACTCCAAGTTGGCGCGCGGTGTCAGCGACCAAGTGGTTAACTCGGTATCGACAGTTTGGTTGAAGCCGCCGCCGGTATTATCTTTTATGAATGAATCTTGGTCTTTTTTTCGCAACCCGCCATCTACAATCAATTCGGTGCCGTTGGAGAGTTCGCGAGTGATACCGAGGGCAAGGTGTAAGCCGTTTTGTAGCGCTTTGTCGATCGGGGTCGCGGCCTCGTTTCGAGCCGAAACAAATTCATCAGTCCTGGCACCGCGGTCGATTAAACGTGCGCCTGGCAATCCTAGAGACTGGAAATCACCACCTAGTTTGATAAAGGCTTCGCCCCGGTTGCCGGTGTAACGAAGTTGACCTAATGCACTGCGCTGCAGCAGATCGTTGTTATCTCGAAACCCGCTCGCCTGAACGAAGTTGGAGGATAAATTTAATGAGTAAGGGCCTCTTGATTGGGATACCGACATATTGGTTTCATGCCGTTGTTGCTGTCCGATAGCGTAGTCGATATCCGCTGAGTTGGGTCGATTGACAGGCGATTTGGTTACGATATTGATGACGCCTCCAACTGCACCGTCACCATAAAGAACGGATCCGGCATTGCCCCGGATAATCTCGATTTGTTTTATGCTGTTGAGGGGAATGTTGGTGAAATCAACGGCAGCGAGATCAATGTCATTCAGGCGTCGACCATCGAGTAGCAGCAACGTGTTCTGCGTTCCGACAGCACCAAAGCCCCGTACATCAACGGTTGCTTGCGCACCCGTCACCCCGGAAAAGAGGTCGCGATTATAAATACCGACCTCAAGCCCAAGTAGGTTGGGAAGGTCCTCCGCAGGTGAATTTCGGATGTCTTCCTCTTCGATGACCGTCACGGAGGTGCCGGTCATGGGAGTGGAAAGGCGAGTTGCAGTAACAATCAATTCGTCGGACAGCGTGGATTGCGCCCAACCAGGGGTCGTCTGAAGTAGAGAAAGAAATGCACCCAGCGCGACCAAGGTACGATGACGACTCTTCATGTTGGCTCTCCGTCTGCCCGTAACGTGTCGACTCACTAACAAGGCAAACGATGACGCACTTCAACAACCGAGCACGAACGACCGCATCAGAAGAAACCAACGGACATGTTTTGAAAATGAATTCCCAAACATCCCGCCATGCGGTTTCGCCACAACCTTGCTACGTCACCACAGACGGAATCCGTCCCAAAGAATCTCCTCGCTTCCCCGGCGGGTGACGATACCAACGGCAGGTCTCCTGGCTCATGGCTTAGAACTTGAATCCAGCCTTCCCGGTGTTAGACCAGTGGCAAAAACAAATCCAAGCAAACCACCTACAGTTGCGGGAGCAGCCACGGATTTAACTCTCAACGAGCCTCACCGTGTTCCCTTTTCACCTCGTTATAGAGGAACCGTGATGGACTAACTATATAGAGAAGCTCCACGATCGAGCAAGGCTGCCGTTATGTATTTTCGGCGCTATTAAGAAGATCTTTAAGAATTTACACAGGGAACAACGTCGTTAATTCCAGACAAACCAAAGCAGTTGCTAAGAAGAGTCACCAGACTTCATGAAAGGGTCTTAGTTCGACGTCAAATGACCAAGCTGATCGGTCCTGATGAGCGATATGGAACATTTCATCAGCGATTGCACTTGGCTTCGTGAAAAAATCATCTGGTTTATCGGCAGCGAGACGTGGTCGTGTCCAAGGTGTATCGATTAGCGCATCAACTGTGATGTATGCAACGTGAATTCCTTTTGGACCAAGGTCTCGTGCCATTGATTGCGCGAGAATGCGTTGCGCCGCCTTGGTTGGTGCAAAAATTGGTGTGTGTGGCTTGCCTCGGTGTGCCGACGTGTTTCCGGTCACGAGGATCGTTCCTTTGCCAGCTTTTATCATATCGGGCACCACTTTGCGTCCAAGATAAAACAATGCGGTTGTGTTTATTCGAAAATTGCGTTCCAAAAGATTTGGGTCCGCTTCCAAAAACTTTGCCCAACCTCCACCAACAGCGTTGTGAAGGACAACTTCGGGTCCCCCCATCTCCTCCTTTATCTGATCGATGGTGGCTTCCAAGTGTTCCAGATCGGAGACGTCACACGGGTAGCCTTTGGATCCCGGCAGTTCCGCCTCAAACTTGTTAAGCCGATGTTCGGATCGACACAACATAGCAACTCGGTATCCACCTTTGGAGAATCTTCGTGCGGCCGCACCGCCGGTACCTTCGCCAAGTCCAGTGACAAGGAACACCGGTCCATTTTTATCCGTCATTATGTCTCCTGTTAACTGAGTAGCTTTTGCTCGGCGTATTCTGAAGTGTTAAAGGATTTTAGCCAAGTTGCCGGCGATAAAGGCCAATCAGACGTTCCCAGTGGCGCTCGGCGGCCTGTTTCTCAAAACACCAACGGTTCGGGAAAGCGAACCCATGATGAACGCCCGGATACATTTCAATTTCTCCCTTTGCGCCCGACTCACTGAAGGCAGCCATTAATTTTTCCACCATAGGTATTGGCGCGAGTTCGTCATGTTCAGCACAAGCGATGTAAAGTTCGCCTCTAGTCTTCTCAAAATTCAAGTGTGGACTTTCCTCCGCATCGCTTACGAGCCAGGTGCCGTAAAATGAAGCGGCGGCGCCGACTCGATCGGGGAACCGTGCCGCGGCTGCGAGTGCGTATGGTCCGCTCATGCAGTAACCGTGACAACCGACAAGGCCAGACCTCGCCTCGTTGTGAGCGTCGATGAACGTTAGCATAGAAGCAAAGTCATTCATGACTGGGGGAATGGTCATTTTGGTTCGGATTGCGCGCATCCGAGTCCACTCGGCACTTCCTTCGTCTAGTACGTTTGGCCCAAAGGTAGTATCACGTCCGGCCCGATAGTACAGATTGGGCAAGACGACAAAATATCCGCTTGTAGCGAGACGTCTGGCCATATCACACAATTCTTCTCTGATACCGGGCGCATCCATCAAAAGGAATACGGCAGGAAATGGCCCGTTCCTTTCAGGGCGGCAAAGAAAGGCTTCTAGAGTTCCATCAGGTGTTTTTATGTCACGAGTTTCTTCGATCATTTGGACAGCTTTTCTAGGTCTCCCTGGCTCTTGTGTGCAGCTAGGCAGAAACGTGTGTGCAGCTAGGCAGAAACGTACTTAAGAGCCTTCTTTGAAAATGGTACGGTTTTAACGGTATTTGTCGAGACAGGGTATAAAGAGCGCCACAATGTTTCATCATGGATTGAGGGTTCGCCGTCTACACTCTCATCTATTTTGTTTTTTCCATATGGAGCGACAAGTTTAGAGTGCTTGACCGAACCAAGATTCTCGTGCAGCTCATTTTTTGTAAAATTTCCGACGTGTCAATCAGTCCGGCTTGTAATTTCAATGAGGTGGTAGCCAAATTGTGTTTTTATCGGGCCCTGCACCTCGTAAAGGTCGGCACTGAATACAACTGTATCAAATTCTTGCACCATTTGGCCTGGGCCAAACGTACCAAGGTCTCCGCCGCGAGCACTCGACGGGCAGCTTGAATGTTCGCTCGCGACCTTGGCAAAATCCTCACCATCTTGGATTTTTGTCTTTAGCTCTTCGCATAGAACTTTATTATCCACAAGAATATGTCTCGCTGTCGCTTGAGCCATTGCAATCCCCCCATTCGGTTAAAATAGTTTTCAATTTGAATTACTGGCTTATGTTAACTGAGAAGAGTTATTCCGAACACCGCTCATGTTTACTGTAAGGTTCGTCGATATTCCAGCTTGAGTCATGACGTATTTCGAAACGCCACGCTGAGATTGTTGGCGGGCATTTCAGTGGCGTTCTCTAAACTGAATCCTTGTGCCTTAGCTAACTCAACAATCGCTTCTAAGTCTCTAACTCCCCATTCGGGATTTCGGGATTGCAGAGATATGTCGAAGGACTCATTGGTAGCAGAGTTATGGCGGCCTGATTGCCGATACGGGCCGTATAGATAAAGTATGCCGCTGGACGAAAGTGCTTGGTTTGCATTTGTAAATAATGCTTCGGTTGCGGCCCAGGGCGAGATATGGACCATATTTATACAAAGGACGGCATCTGAGTGATCTATAGGCCAGGGTGTGTGGCGCACATCGAGTAATATAGGCTTGGCTATATTTTTCAGACCAGATTCTTGTACTCGTATTATAATACTATCCGTCGATGCTTCATCTTTATCTGTCGGTTGCCAGTTTAGTTCCGGTAGCTCTTTGGCAAAATGCACAACGTGCTGACCCGTTCCACTAGCAATCTCCAGGACAAGCCCCCTCCGCGGTAAAATATCGCGGAGCACATTGAGAATGGGTTCTTTATTGCGTTCCGCTGCGGGGCTATCTGGCAACTCAATTGTCATGTCTTTTCCTAGTTTAGAAGGGGCTTTCAGTTGCATGCTGCGTTTTAGACCGTCTTTGCACGAACTAAATGATGCTGGATAACAGGAAAGTGGGCTTCCCACACGAGTAACTGTGCTACCTTGTATGTCCGCATGTTTCAACGGAGGCAACCTTATTATTCCAGGTTTGCCGCAATGGGTGATGAAGCCTGGCTCATGTCTGAAGGCTGTGTTGGGCACTTCAAAAAAGTTTGGGTGGTACTTACTCGTGGGAGGCTTTGAGTGCAACGCTACTTAGTGCGTCGGCTGTTGGCTGTAGTGCCAACCCTGCTTTTTGCCAGCATTATCGTGTTCTCGGTAATCCGAATTTTGCCCGGGGATGTCGTTGACCTGATAATCAAGAGCAGTCCATTTATCGAGAACACTGAGGAAATGCGCAAAGAAATTGAGCAAGACCTCGGGCTAGATCGACCCATTCATATTCAATATGTGCGATGGTTGTCAGGTATTATCCTTCGAGGTGATCTAGGCACGTCCTTAATACGTGACACCTCTGTCGGAGCAGAAATTTCTGAACGGGTTCCAGTAACCATAAGCATGGGCCTTCTTGCAGTTTTTTTTGCGCTGGTCATAGCAATACCGATCGGTGTGTATTCGGCCGTGCGACAGGATACCGTAGGGGATCACGTGGGACGAAGTTTTGCCATTTTAGGTTTGGCAATTCCAAGTTTCTGGCTTGGAACCATGGTTGTTATCCTTCCTGCTATCTGGTGGGGATGGTCACCCCCAACCCGTTTGGTGCCGTTTACTGAGGCTCCGTTGAAATATCTCTCCGTGTTTGTGACGCCTGCCGCCATACTGGGCGCATCTCTCGCTGCCGTAACGATGCGAATGACCCGCACCATGATGTTGGAGGTTTTGCGTCAGGATTACATTCGTACTGCGCGCGCCAAAGGCCTGGAAGAGTGGTTGGTTGTCACACGTCATGCTATGCGCAATGCTCTTATACCCGTAATAACTCTCGTCGGTTTATTTGTCCCAATAGTTATTGGCGGCACAGTAATCTTGGAGCGCATTTTTGATATTCCGGGTGTGGGGCAATTATTGCTCTTGGCGGTCCAGGATCGAGATTATCCGGTAATTACAGGTATTTTTTTGGTTGTTGGCGTGTTTGTAATTTTGGTCAACTTGATGGTTGATTTGAGCTACGGCTTGCTCGACCCAAAGGTTCGGGACCAAGAGTAGGAATTCGTGATGGCGAGCCTGACCGTCGAAACTAAGAATTTTGATATTTCAAGGGAGCATCGGCACCCATTCCTTGAGTTTTTGGGTCGTTTGTTCAGGGAAAAACCTCTAGGCGCTCTCGGCGCAGTTGTCTGTGTCGCATTCCTGTTTACTGGGATTTTTGCCGAGTTAATTGCCCCTTACGGCTACAACGAAATGAACCCGATCGATCGTTTAAAGGCTCCATCGGCGAGTTACTGGATGGGTACCGATCAGATTGGCCGAGATGTTTTCAGTCGAATTGTACACGGCGCTAGGACGTCTTTAATTATCGGTTTTTCGGCAGCATTTATTTCGATTTTGATTTCAACCTTTATCGGCGTAACCACAGGTTTTTTCCGTGGCAAGTTCGATATGATCGTCCAGCGTATGGTTGATGCCTGGATGAGTTTTCCGGATCTCGTGGTTGTGATTGTAGCAGTATCGGTGTTTGGCCCCGGGATGTGGCAGGTAATACTGGTCCTAAGTCTATTATACGGCATTGCTGGGTCGCGTATTGTTCGCAGTGCAACTCTGACTGTGAAAGAAAATGATTATGTAAGCGCCGCTGAGTCGATCGGTGTGTCGGTGCCAAGAATATTGTTGCGGCATGTCCTTCCAAATATTATGGCCCCGCTTATTGTATTGTTTACTACTAGATTGGCAGCGGTGATATTGGTGGAAGCAGCATTGAGTTTTCTGGGGTTGGGAGTTCCACCTCCTGCCCCCAGTTGGGGTGGTATGTTGAGCTTTGAGGGGCGAAGCTACATGTTTCAGGCGCCGTGGCTCGCCATCATGCCGGGGCTCGCGATTACAATTGTGGTGTACAACATTAATATGTTTGGCGATGCCATGCGGGACCTACTGGATCCCCGCATGCGTGGCTTTGGCGGTAAAAAGCGGCAGGTCAATTCTGACGCTGGGTAGAGAGGACGAGCGATGAAATATTGGAAAATGGTGACTGCATCAGTAGTCGGATCTATTGGGCTGTTGCTCGTTGCGACCCACAGTATTGAGGCAGGCCCGGAGCGTGGCACACCTCAATATGGTGGCACCGTCAATGTCCTTACGCGTCTTGCGGCTCTGAACGCTTTATCCTTCAACCAGTACAACTGGGCCTGGAAGACAAACCATGATGCACTGTTTTTGGAGCATTTGGTCAAGGGAGATCTGGATTTCGGGCCACGGGGCGCGGGTGAAAATTCTTTTAAGGCCCTGAGCTATCTTCCGGACAAACACTTAACGGGGGAATTGGCCGAGAGCTGGTCGGTAGAAGACGATCCCCTGCGACTGGTATTTAATATCCGGCGCGGCGTGTTCTGGCCTGCCAAGGAAGGCGTCATGGAACGGCGCGAACTGGTCGCGGACGATATCGTGTTCAACTATACGCACATGAAGACAGGTCCCAGAGGTATTCCTACCTGGTGGGATTTCATCACGGAGTGGAAGGCGGAGGATAAATACACTGCTGTTGCATACTTGAATAAGTGGAATGCCAATGTCGGTTATCGTCTGCTCTGGGGTTACTTTAGTGCTATTGCCCCCCCAGAAGTCCTCAAGATGAACGACGGGAAAGGTTCCGATGACTGGCGCCTCAAAACTGGAACAGGTCCCTATAAGCTGGTACGCCTTCGCCCCGACGACGTGCAGGTCTATGACCGCAATGACGAATATTGGGACAAGGAAGTGATTAATGGTGTGGCGTATGATCTACCGTACAACGACCGCGTCGTATATCATATCATGGGTGATGAATCGGCTCGAATTGCCGCCATTCGTACGTGCAAAGTGGATATTCTGGAGGCATTTCGTTGGCAGTTTGCGGATCAACTGCGAAGTTCGGCACCGGAGTTAATTCTTCGAAGTTATCTGGGCAACCCTCCATTCCTTGCGCTTAGAAACGACAAACCGCCTTTCGACGATGTTCGCGTCCGTCGGGCTATGAACCTGGCCATAAACCAGCAGGAAATAATGGATACGCTTCTCAACGGTGAGGGCGAAGTTCTCAATTATCCTTTTTCCTCCCGGTGGCCAGATTACTACACTCCCATGGATGAGTTGCCCTCAGAGGCCCGGGAGCTTTTTGAGTACCATCCGGAAAAGGCCGAACAATTGTTGGCGGAGGCAGGTTATCCGGACGGATTTGAGTTTGATGTTATGTTTGCAACTACAGACCCTTATCATCGGGATCTAATGGCCATGTTTGAGGCGTACTATCAGCGCATAGGTGTCAAGGTAATCGCAAAACCTTTGGATTATCCGACGTTTCGGGCAAAGATGAGAGAGCCGGATCAAGCTCTGGGGTATCTTATGAATGTGGACGAAGGCAATCCCTTCCAGGTCCTACGAAGTCGTTTCGTTACGGATCAGACCTGGAATCCAGCGTTTCACTCAGACAAATCGCATGACGATACCTATCATGCCGCTCTTGCCATGCGAGACGCGGAGAAACGTGATGCGCTCCTGAGGGAGATGAATGTTCGCATTATTGGAGAGCGTGTACCTGTCGTCTGGATCCCGACGCCGACCATGTATGAGGCTTGGTGGCCTTACGTGAAGAACTATTGGGGTGAACATAGCGTTGGCACGCAAGACCCGGGTCCCATTTATGCTCGGATATGGATTGATGAAGATCTAAAGCGACAGATGGGCTGTAGATCATAAGAATCCCACTGCAGCGGTGGTGACTAACTCGTGACATCTCTTTTAGAGGTCCGGAATCTCAAAACTTACTTCCATTCCGATGGCAGTGTTGTCAAGGCAGTAGACGGGGTGTCCTTTGACGTGCGCGCGGGCGAGACTGTGGCAGTTGTTGGGGAAAGTGGTTCTGGGAAGACCGTTACTGCGCTGTCCGTGCTAAGGCTAAT
>CAJWOI010000033.1 GCA_913044255.1 uncultured Alphaproteobacteria bacterium | reverse complement strand
CCGCAGACTGTGGCGGGGTTCGGTCGACCCATTCGGCCAACCTGTTCCACACGTTGTAGTTTCCGGACGGAGTGCGATCTCCTAACGCCGCAACCACTGAGCTGCCCCAGATCCACCCGTCGGATTCCATACGCGAGGCGACCGAGGCCGCGAAGCTTGCCTCAGGATAATCTGACCCATCTAACTCAGCCAACAACGCTCGAGAAATATCAAACAGTGCCTGAGCCTGAGCCGAAAGATCATTAGGAAGTGGTAGGCCCATCGCAGAAGAGACGCCACGTATAGTAGGCACACAAAACTGAGCGGGACGCACAAAGGCAAATAGCTCCAAAACATCAAAAGACCGAAAACGCTCAAGCCCGAGACGACGTGCCACCACCGGACCATGACACAAAACAACAGGGCCGTTTCTTTGTAAATACTTAGATGTTTCAGGATGGTCCAATAACACGGGGTCGCCGTGAGGCTCGCACCATGCCGCACCAGCGGAAAGCACGGCCATCGCCGGCACACCCCGCACGTGCTTTCCCACATCACTAAAGTTTGCCATGCGTACACTATAAGCCTGTGCCACAATGGCCGCACCCTCGACGCCGTTAACGAGGCACCGGGGTCCGCGCGCTTTCTGGTGGGAGCCAAGTGAATAATGACTAAATTTCGATCGTTCGCGATAAATAGCAAAGCCTGGCCCTTCGCTGAAGCAAATAGACTATTGAAACGATTTGAACGCTCAGGCCCATCTGACGGCTATGTTTTGTTTGAAACCGGCTATGGTCCGTCGGGGCTCCCTCACATCGGTACTTTTGGGGAGGTCGCCCGCACGACTATGGTTCGGCGGGCTTTTCAAGAGGTGTCCGATTTACCTACCAAATTGATTGCATTTTCCGACGACATGGATGGGCTCAGAAATGTTCCAAATAATATTCCGGAGCAAGAGATGGTTAGCGCCCATATAGGGATGCCATTGACTTCTATTCCGGACCCATTTGGAGCTCACGAAAGTTATGGCCATCACAACAATGCTCGCCTACGTACATTTCTTGACCATTTTGACTTCGACTATGAGTTTTACAGTGCAACAGAGTGCTACCGTTCTGGCCGATTTGATGAGACATTGCGCACTGTACTTTCGTTGTACGACGAAATAGTAAAAATTATTTTGCCGACCCTTGGCCCGGAAAGACAAGCAACATATAGCCCTTTTCTGCCAGTCTGCCCCTCGACAGGAAAGGTTTTACAAGTTTCGCTTGTTAACCGAGACCCCGCAGCAGGTACTATTGCTTACCGCGATGACAAAGATCGTATTGTTGAGGTGCCAGTAACGGGAGGCCATTGCAAACTGCAGTGGAAGGCCGATTGGGCCATGCGCTGGGTTGCACTGAACGTTGATTATGAAATGTCCGGCAAAGATTTAATCCCATCGCTGAAACTGTCGAGCAAAATTTGTCGTATTCTTGGAGGAAGGCCACCCGAGAATTTGACTTACGAGCTATTCCTCGATGAGCACGGAGAAAAAATTTCTAAGTCACGTGGCAACGGTCTGACTATTGACGAATGGCTTACATATGGCCCGCCTCAAAGCCTATCCTTCTACATGTATCAATCTCCGCGTAAAGCTAAAAGGCTGCACTTCGATGTCATCCCACGCAATGTGGACGATTACCTCAACCAACTCGAAAAATTCCCGAATCAAGATGGCAATGAGCAACTGATGAACCCAGTGTGGCATGTCCACAGTGGCTCTCCACCGGCTCAGGCTTCTCCCCTCAACTTTGGTCTCCTTCTCAACCTCGCGGGGGCTTGTCATGCGGAGGGTAAATCGGTGCTATGGGGCTTCATCACACAATATTCGCGTAACGCGAGCCCTAAAACTGACACCCTGCTGGATCAATTAGTCGGATACGCACTCCAATATTATAGGCATTTTGTTGCTCCAACCCAGAGATACCGCCAGCCAGACGACACCGAAAAACTCGCGCTCGAAGACCTCGCACAAACACTCGAGTCGTTGCCCAAACACGCAGACGCCGAGACGATACAGACACATGTGTACGAAGTTGGAAAACGAAACTCTTTTACTGAACTCCGTACGTGGTTCAAAGCGCTCTACGAGATTCTATTGGGTCAAAGCCAAGGTCCGCGTATGGGGTCATTTATAGCGCTCTATGGGCTCGATGAAACCGTGCGGTTGATCCGACGTGCGGTCGCAGGTGAACAACTTGGCAATGACGACAACAACAGGTCAACGTAGAAATGGGCGAAAAAACTGTTCTATCTTGGGCGTTATGGCCGCGTTAAATGTCTCCAGCAGAGTTTCCGTTAGGTTGATCATTATCTGATCTCGCTCAGCCAAACTTGCGTCCTCGGGAACGGTATGGCTTGCAGTAGCGTCACCGCTAACGTAGGCACGAGAAATATGGCGATCATCAAGAACGTCAATAGTAATTGCAATGCGCGCATGGTAGCGCGCCGCCTGCTCATTGGTGAAGAAAGATTTGAAATCTTGGTTCACGTCCAGTATCTCTCCGATAATACTTGCATCCGTGATCGTAATACGGACCTTGCCTGTCTGCCCAACTGGGCGCAGGCTGTGAACAGCCCATCTCCGTGCTGCACTAATTGGTGATAAAGGAACCAAGTGCTCCACATGCGGATCCGTAAATGGTGATTTGTAGTCTTCAACAATCTCCAGGCTTCCCACATCTAACAAAAACGGCGTTAAGTGTGTAAAAGTGACGTCACGGTAGTCCGAGTGCGGCGCATGTGATCCACACGCCGTTATTGCCAGAAACCCAGACAAGCTTAAAAAACCTATAATAGAGTCCCATGCCCGCCTGATAGTCAATCGGTGCGATCGATTCAGAACCAACAGTTTGCACCTCCCATTTACGTTCGTCGTCATGTGCGCCCTAGCTGGTCATTATACCGTATCAAACTGTATCTAAATCAAGCTTATGAGCATTACTTGAAGCCCCTTAGATACAGCTCATGTACCTATCCAGGACGACTTCCCGACCCTGGAATATTTGGAAGCGAATGGCATCTTGAGAAATAGGATCACGACCCACCCTATATTCGCTCGTTACGCCTACACATATCCCACCGCACGTACTTTCAACGGACAAATCCCTGCCTGATAGGCGTCTTATTACAAGGCCTTCGTCAAGTCAGACACCAACTTAGGATGCCTTTCTGCGCGTGCAGTCGATTACCAGCGCCATCCCATACAACCGAATTATCACCGTCTATCACCGAGGAAACCACCTCTTCATCGCGATGAGCTGGCAAACAGTGCATAAACAGCGCGTCAGGCTTGGCAAGAGACATTAACGCCTCATCGACCTTGAATGGAGCCAACAATCCGCGCCGATTTTCGGTGCCCTCCGAGCCCATTGAAATCCAAGTATCGGTGACAACACAATCCGCGCCCTCGACCGCGCTTTGGGGGTCATGGGTAAGTGTAACGCTGCCGCCCTCCGTCTCGGCCCAAGCGACCAATTGGGTATCAGGACTAAGCGAAACCGGACACGCCAACCGCAACTCAAATCCAAACCGCACTGCCGCGTGAATCCACGACCTTGCAACGTTGTTGCCATCGCCGGACCAGGCAATCACACGTCCAGAAATTGGACCACGATGTTCCTCAAAAGTCATTACGTCAGCCATCAACTGACATGGATGGCTGAAGTCGGTAAGTCCATTGATCACCGGCACCTCAGAGTATTTAGCCAATTCCAACAGGGTTCTGTGCTTCGTTGCACGAATAACAATTGCATCAACATAACGCGACAAGACGCGCGCCGTGTCGGCCATTGATTCTCCGCGTCCCAGTTGGCTCTCCTCAAGTGACAACATGACCGCCTGACCACCCAACTGCAACATCGCAACATGAAACGAGATACGGGTCCGGGTAGAAGGCCGTTCAAAAATTAGTGCAAGCACGCAGCCTTCAAGAAGATTAGCATTTTGTGCCCTGGCACCTTCCTTAATAACCGACGCCCGGGTCAGGATAGCACGCAAGCTTTTTGAATCGAGTGCATCCAGATCAAGAAAGTGATGCCCAATTTTCATAATGACAGATCATGACAAGCATTATGCAGCGCACTGATTGCCTGATCGATATGTTCATCTTGGATTGTCAACGGGGGCAGGAATCGGACTACGTTATCACCCGCAGGAACCGTTAAAACCTTATGTGTCCGCATCGCATCAACTAGCGCGATGTTATTACAGACGCATTTCATACCCAGCATTAAACCCTTGCTCCGCACCGACTCTAAAACATCCGGGAAATGATCAGAAACGCTTTCCACTTCACTACGCAAACGATCACCAAGCATAGACACCCGTTCGAGAAATCCTTTGCCCAGCAACACATCCAAAACCGCGTTTGCGCATGATGCCGCCAACGGATTGCCCCCAAACGTACAGCCGTGCGTGCCTGGCGTCATGCCAGCCGCAGCATCCTTTGTTGCCATAACCGCACCAATGGGGAAACCTCCCCCAAGACCCTTGGCAAGCGACATCACGTCCGGAGTTATGCCAGCCCAATGGTGGGCAAATAATTTTCCGGTTCTGCCAACGCCGCACTGAACCTCATCGAAAAGCAGTAAAAGGCCAAATTCGTCTGCGATATCACGCAGCTGAGCGAGAAAGTCATCGGTCGCGGAGAATATGCCACTTTCACCCTGCACCGGTTCCACCAGGATCGCCGCCGTTTCATCCGTAACAGCAGCACGAACTTCGTCGGCATCACCGAAAGCAACACGATCAAAACCTTCGGTCATTGGCCCGAATCCCTCCTGGCCTTTTTCGCTATCACTTGCGGAAATAGTGGCTAAGGTGCGGCCATGAAACGCTCCCGAGAAAACGATTATGCGATATCGCTCTGGCTTCCCGACATGGCTCTGATATTTACGCGCCGCCTTAATCGCGCCTTCCATGGCTTCCGCGCCAGAGTTACAGAAAAACACAAGATCCGCGAAGCTTTCATCACATAAACGCTGAGCTAAGCGCTCCTGTTCCGGAATCAAGTATAGGTTGGATGTGTGCCACAGCGCACCGGCCTGAGACCTCAAAGTTTCGACAAGGTGCGGGTGATTGTGACCGAGCCCGGTGACGGCGATACCGCTAGTAAAATCCAGATAGCGTTCGCCTTCCAACGTAAACAAATACGGTCCGTCACCCTCGGTAAAGGCTATGTCAACGCGCCCGTAGGTCGGCATCACGGAAGACATGTACTGCACTCCCTAGCTGCATCCGTGAACATGCGTTCACCGACACGAAGAAAGCGCTGGAGTATCAAGCTCCTTCAGTAGCTTGTCAACGCCGCCTGTTCGGGGTTCCGATGTGAATCCGTGAATACCCTACTCTTTCAGCTTGTAACCGCTCACGAACATCCGATGAACCATGAGCCACAGAAATACATCGCAAATCACCAAAACGAATACCCCAATCAACAGGGAGCCATCCGCGATACCAATGAATGCATATCGAAATCCATCAATCATGTAGAAAAAAGGATTGATTTGGCTAATAGTGAACCAAGGATCTGGAAGTCGCTGAACCGAGTAAAAAGTCCCCGAAAGGAAAGCAAGCGGCGTAATTACGAAGTTGGTAACCGAGGCCATACTATCAAATTTGTCGGCCCAAATGCCAGCCATCAACCCCATTAATGAGAGCATTACGGAAGCTGACAACGCATAGAAGATAAGCGCCGCGTAATCATGAATTGTAAGCGGCACAAATAGTGACATTGCCGTTGCCGTGACCACTGCCACGAGCACGCCACGCGTCACACCACCCATAACAAAAGCAAAGGCAAGCTCAGAAGGGCTCAACGGCGGCATCAATAGATCAACGATACAGCCCTGCACTTTCCCAATCATCATGGTGGAGGAGGTATTGGCAAACGAATTTTGCACGATCGCCATCATCACCAAACCCGGAGCAAGAAATACCATAAACGGCACTTCGCCCACTTTTCGGACGGCGCCCCCCAAAGCCAAAGAGAAAATTGACAGAAATATCAACGTGGTTACAGCAGGCGCTATAATGGTTTGTGTGTATACCTTGAGGAATCGCCGCACTTCCTTAACATATAAAGTCCATAAACCAAGCCAATTAACGGGCCCAATTGTACGCGCCGTCGGTGCAATAGAAAGCTTCGATTTCTCCACGGGATCGCGTGATAGTTCTCGTTTATTGAAATCTTGGGCCAAGAAGTTTTCTGTCTCGCTCATAACGCCACACTATACTTTGTCAGGTCCTTTAACCGTAAAAATTACCACATTTTGGAACGCTTCTGGCGCTTTCATCCGATAACGAGAGCGTGGCGGCATAAATAATGGCCAATCAAGATATTGCTAAAAAGCGTTATATCACTTCAGAGTACGCTCGCCGAGATGTGGCAAGTCATCGAAAAATATGGCCTTCACGGCAAGCGGATGGGAGGATCAAGTTCCTCTTGACCAATAGCAGAGGCTACCACAATCTGTGATCTTTCAATGAAGACATCCCGGCAACCGTCAATCAGTAATGAGAATCGCCATCAAGTTTTTTAATTGGACCCGCCGAGTAGTCAAGCCGATCCACCTCGTCGGCCTGGTCATGCTTGCGGCGCTATGGGGTTTTCGTCACTGGAATCCACCACCCCTGCAGACATTTCAATTAAAAACGTTTGATTTTTATCAGAACCTTCAACCACGTGAACCGAAAGATCTTCACCCACAACTTCAGTCCGTTATGCCGAAGCAGCCAGTAGTGATCATCGACATCGATGAAATGAGCTTAGAGAAATACGGGCAGTGGCCATGGCCCCGAACATTAATTGGCAAACTAGTAGATGGATTACGGAAATACGGAGTTGCTGTAATAGCTTTCGACGTATTCTTTCCAGAATATGATCGCATGTCTCCCGCCCTTCTCGCCGAAAATTTGCAGGGACTCTCGGATACTTTAACGGAACAATTGAAGGCCTTGCCTACAACAGAGTCGGCTTTTGCGGATTCCATTCGAAAAACCCGTGTGGTCCTCGGTCAAGGCACACTACAAGAAACCAAAGCTATGGACGGTGACCTGCCAGTAAAGGCGAAGATTGCATTGATGGGAAACCGCGACAAGATATTGGCGCGCATCCCCCGCTTCCCCGGAGTTTTGCGCAATGTACCGGAGTTGGAGTCGGCGGCTATGGGGCTTGGCATGGTTGCTTTGCAACCCGAAATCGACGGTGTGATCCGACGCGTAAACATGGCACTCCGGGTTGACGAGCAGGTTTATCCGACGATGACGTTAGAAATTATTCGACTAGCGCTGGGACAGGAGAATCTCCTGTTTCGCCTAGATCAGAAAGCGCAAACACAGAGCATACGAATAAGAGGTTTGAAGCAAATAGGAACGCCGGAAATCCCGACAGACGAACGGTTTAGGACGTGGCTGCATTTTCGACCGCACGACTTCGAAAACATGTATATCTCCGCTGCTGATGTGCTTGACCGAAACGTCGATGCAGAACGCCTACGAAACTCCCTTGTTTTGGTCGGAACTTCTGCGCTGGGCCTAAAGGATATCCGTCACACACCCTTAAATGCCGCCTTGCCTGGGGTTGAAGTTCACGCACAACTGCTTGAAATGATATTGACTAACAGTTTTCTTGACCGCCCCCCTTGGGTGCAAAATGCAGAGGTATTTGCAGTAGTGCTGGTGGGGATAATCATGATTGTTTTAGTCCCGTTGCTCGGGGCGACCTATACTCTATTATTCGCGGCCGTATTAATCAGCGGCATGGTTGGCTTTTCCTGGTACGCCTACACCGATCTAAAAATACTCGTAGATGCAGTCTATCCGTCCCTGTCGGGGCTCGTCTTATATATGAGCCTTACGTATATGAATTTTATTCGCGAGGAACGACAAAAGAAGCAAGTGCGTGGTGCGTTCAGCATGTACATGTCACCAGCACTCGTGGAAAAGCTTGCGGAAGATCCCGATTTGCTGCGGTTAGGCGGTGAGATGAAAGAAATGACGCTTTTGTTCGCCGACATAAGAGGCTTCACAACTATTTCCGAAACCTACAAAGAACACCCAGAATCCTTAACAGAGTTTATCAACAAATTTTTGACCCCCATGACTGGTGTCATCCTTGAGCGAGAAGGCACTATCGACAAATATATGGGTGACTGCATTATGGCGTTTTGGAACGCCCCTCTGGATGACGATCAACACCCGGCCCACGCGTGCGAGTCAGCACTTGCAATGCTGAAAGCGTGCGACGATGTTGGTGTTACAGTAAAAGCACAGGCGGATGAACGGGCTTCACAGGCCCGAGAAACCATCGCAGCCGCCAGGGAACGATTGGAAAAGGGCGATCCTGAGGCCGAAAAGGAAATAAAATCCGCTGAGGAACTGCTTCATCTGGCAGAAAAGGAACGTGACCTGACCGTAAAGATTGGTATCGGCCTTAATACCGACATTTGTTGCGTTGGCAACATGGGATCTGACCAACGATTTGATTATTCTGTCTTAGGAGACGGCGTAAACCTGGCTTCAAGGCTCGAAGGGCAATCCAAAACCTATGGCGTCCCAGTGGTTATAGGTGAAGACACAAAAAGACAAGCTTCCGATTATGCTTGCATCGAATTGGATCTGATTCAGGTCAAAGGCCAAACTAGACCAACTCGAATTTTTGGCCTTCTAGGAGATCAAGCAGCAGCCTCGACCGGAGAATTTGTCGCCTACCAAAAGCGGCATGATGAATTGCTTCTCGCCTACCGGGCGCAAAAATGGGACGAAGCATCGACAATTTCAAACGAGTGTCGGGACCTATGCGGTGATTGGGGAAGTGTCGGCCTTTATGATCTTTTAGACGAACGTATCCAAGAATACCGGATAAATCCTCCGGGCGATGAAAAGGGAAATTGGGATGGCGTTTATGTTGCAACCAGCAAATAAGCTATGACTGTCAAAATTTATCACAATCCGCGCTGCAGTAAGTCTCGCCAAACAGTGGTTCTGCTTGAAGGCCGTGGTATCAAATACGAAATAATAGAATATTTAAAAACACCACCAACCAAGATCGAACTTGCCCGAATATTGTCAATGCTTGGTATCGGGCCACGCTCCCTCATGAGGAAAAAAGAGGCGGAATACAAGGCAGCAGGACTAGACAACCCGTCCCTTGACGACGCTGCATTAATCGCAGCCATGATCACACATCCGATCCTGATCGAGCGACCAATTGTGGTATCCAAAAACAAGGCCGCGATCGGGCGACCTCCCGAAAATGTGCTCGACATTTTATAATGGTTTGTTGACAAAATTTAAGATACGGATCGCGCCATGGGATCAAACCCTCCCGATCTGAAGTTCCATAAATCACAAAACAGTCGTCGCGTTACAATCGCTGTTTGGCTCGCAGTGGTATTACTCGTCTTCCTGGGGTTTTCCCGCCTAAACCTAAGTGTGTGGGCCTCCCAAGAACACCGTCAGGCTCTCACTTATTTACTGCTCTTATTCGCGGTCATCAGCCCCCTCTTTTTCGCCGGGAATCTATTTAAAAATCTACGCCATATAATTTGCTGGGCCATCGCATTGATGCTCCTAGCGTACGGGTACACCGTATGGTGCGCCGATAGAGTTGGGATTCGGGACTTCGGTGGCGCATTAGTACCTCATCACAATTCTGCTTCCCTTACTGGGAAAGCTCAATTTTTCAAAAGTGCAGGCGGAGATTTCATTATCACCGGACTTGTCAATGACGTAGAAGTCGTGTTTCTGTTAGACACTGGCGCTACCGACGTGATGTTGACGCAACGAGATGCAGAGCGCATCGGCATGGTGCCCGACGACATGATTTTCTCCCGGCTTTATCAAACGGCAAATGGTACTGTTGGAGGGGCACCTGTGCGTCTTTCAGCACTCACGATCGGAGGAATACGCATCACGAACATCCGGGCATCGGTGACCGATGGCGCACTACATCGATCTTTACTTGGCATGAGTTACTTAAGTCGACTTTCCGAGTTTTCCGTAAAAGGACCAATTCTCTCCTTCTACCAATAACAACCCAAGCTTCGACCCATATTAACTTCAGATTTCGAAAAGATCGCTCGTTAAAGTGACTGCGCTGTTTTTCTCAGTATGTATTTCTGGATTTTCCCTGTGGAGGTTTTCGGAAGTTGACCAAACACAACTCTCTTAGGTGCCTTAAAATGCGCCAAGTTATCTCGACAGAAAGCAATAATCTCATCTTCGGTCACGGCTTCAATCCCAGCCTTTAATTCAACAAAAGCGCACGGTGTTTCTCCCCACTTTCTGTCTGGACGCGCAACTACCGCAGCTGCCACTACTGATGGATGTTCGTAAAGCACAGTCTCAACTTCAATGGAGGATATGTTCTCGCCACCAGAAATAATGATATCCTTTGAACGATCCTTGAGTTCGATATAGCCGTCGGGATGCATAACTCCGAGATCTCCCGTGTGAAACCAACCTCCCTTGAACGCCGCCTCGCTCGCGTCCTTATTTTTGAGGTAACCTTTCATTACAATGTTGCCGCGCATCATTACCTCACCCATCGATTTACCGTCAGCAGGGCATGGCTTCATGGTTTCAGGATCTGCAACCATTAAACCATCCAAGGAAGGATAGCTGACCCCCTGGCGAGCCTTAAGTCGTGCCCGCTCGGATATAGATTTTTCATCCCATTCGTCGTGCCACGCACACACCACGCCCGGACCGTAGCACTCCGTCAGACCGTACGCATGGGTGACACGGAAGCCTATTTCTTCAACCGAGGCCAGGACCGGCGGCGGTGGCGGCGAGGCAGCAGTCATGATCTTTACCCCACCGGGCAGGTCGGCCAAATCCTTCTCATCGGCGTCGACAAGCATGTTAAGAATAATCGGAGCACCACAAAAATGGGTGACGCGGTTATCTCGGATCATCTTCAATATTCCGCCCGCCTCTACGTTTCTCAAACAAACTTGTGTTCCGGAGAGTGCCACGACGGTCCAAGGGAAGCACCAACCGTTACAGTGAAACATGGGCAGGGTCCACAGGTACGTTGGGTGTTGCGGCATTTCCCAGGCCAAGATGTTACCTAACGCATTCAAGTAAGCTCCTCTATGGTGGTAAACAACACCCTTGGGATCTCCTGTCGTACCCGAAGTATAATTAAGTGTTATTGCATTCCACTCATCGTTTGGCCCCAATGCCCGGAAGGTTGGATCCCCTTCTGCCAGAAAGGATTCGTAGTCGACATCTCCGAGTAAATCTCCGCTTCCCTCGTATATTGAGTCATCAATATCTATGACAAGGGGCGGATCATCCATGGCCGCAAGCGCCTCACTGATGGTGGAGCTGTATTCGCGATCAGTGATAAGCACCTTTGCCTCTCCATGCTTGAGGATGAAAGCAATCATCGAAGCATCTAAGCGCACATTGAGGGCATTCAGCACAGCACCCACCATCGGCACCCCATAATGTGCTTCCAAAAGCGCCGGCACATTGGGCGCCATCACGGCCACGGTATCGCCGACTCCAATACCCCGTCGAGCAAGTGCCGAACCAAGTCTACGACACCGCAACCCAAATTCCCGATAATTGACATCGTCCTGGCCATGAATCCAGGCGGTATGTTCGGGGTATACACCTGCGGCACGCTGCAAAAAATGTAGCGGCGTAAGGGCCTGGTAGTTGGCCGAGTTTTTGCTCAAACCCGTCTGAAACGAACTTTTTACCATCTAATCATGCCGCTTCGGGTTCACTCGCCACGGCACCATTGACACCGTAGATCATCGCGGGATTCGCAACCAAAATCGCGTGCCGCTCATCCTCATCAAGTTCCCAATCCTCGAGTGCTTCAAGGGTGGCTTGATTATCTGTCCTAAAAATACTTGGTTGTATGATCACAGCAAGTTTAATGCCAAGAATAGAAAGTCTGTATTTGTAGTCCGCTAATGTCGATTGGGGCGGGGTATAACCCCTCTCGGCAATCATCGAATACTTTTTCAACGGTGCAAACACATGGATATGCCAATCACATGCGCGATGTGGTGGCGAGCTCTTCGGACTGAGTGTATCTTTATTGGGGTCTAGGAATGGTCCGGTCATTAGAAGCTCAAAATGCTGATGATAAGTGGGAGAGGGAAACGATCAACAACACGTAATCGCTCATGCTGCAGCAACCGCAGGCCGTCGGAGCAACAAGCTTTTAACACCACGCAATACAAAATTGTCGTCCCAGTCAAGATCCTCGGAAACAGGTTCGATATCTCCTATCAAAGGCAACAAATACTCAAATGCCACCTCAGCCTCTACTCGAGCTAGCTGCGCCCCAATGCAAAAATGAATGCCGTATCCAAACGACAAATGCCGGTTCGGATTCCGCCGAATATCGAAACTTTCAGGATTATCGAAGTGCATGGGGTCTCGATTCGCCGCCCCCAGCATCAAAAAAACCCGATCACCTTTCGCTATGGTTTTCTCGCCAATTTCAATATCCTCATCAGCAATTCGCACAATAACGAATGCCGCACACTCGTAACGCAATACCTCTTCCACCATAGACGAAACCAAATTCGGATCGTCTCTCAATAAAGCTAATTGATTACGGTGTTTCAGTAACAACAAGGTTGCGTTACCTATCAAATTCATCGTTGTTTCATGGCCCGCAAATAGTATCAAAATACAACTTGCAACTAATTCCTCTTCGCTCATCGGACCGCCTGCCTCTCGAGCCGAAATCAAATCATCAACAAGCGCCCCCTTTTTCCGTTCATTACTCCGTTGCAAAACCGTGCTGCGAAAATAATCTGTTAGCGTGAAAAGTGCTCGTGCCCCGCGTTCAAAACGATCCGGTACTTGGCGGCTATTACCTATGACTGTAGCCAAATCGTTCGACCAGGACCGAAACTTTGGTACATCCGATGACGGAACACCTAAAATATGCGCGATTACTGTAGCAGGCATAGGAAAGGCAAAGTCGCCAATCATATCAAATTGATCTCGAGCAGAGAGAGGAGACAACAGCTCTGTCACAATTTCCCCTATGCGTGGCCGTAATGCATTGATCGCACGCGGAGTGAAAGTATCAATCAACAGCCTGCGTAACGGTGTATGAGCGGGGGGGTCGCGAAACAAAAGCCACTGATTCAAAAGCGTCCCCATGCGCTCCAATTCCGGGCGTTCGGTTGCCGCCATGTGGCTGGTAAACGGCTTTACTCGTTCAGCAGAAAAACGTCGATCTTTTTGCGCCGCCTTCACATCATCATAAGCGGTCAATAACCAGCCCCGGAGTGGCTCGTTCCAGGATACCGGCTCGACAGCACGTAGCCGCTCCAATGCCGGGTACGGATTTGCAATTATTTCAGGCGCAAAGGGATCAAAGGTATTTTTCATCAACAAAAATCTCCGAATCAAGACATCCTAGCGCCAGAAGTTACTAACGCAAGACATGTAGGTTCCGCTAATATGGAACTATGATCCCATCCTAAGAACAAAGGCAGTGGTACCGAACTAACCCTGATAACCATGTCTACAATTGATCCCTTTGTTATCAATATCCCGGACGCAACTCTTGCCAGAATTCGCGATCGGGTATCTGCATTCATGTGGCATGAAGAGCCGGACAGAAACGAGTGGGAATACGGCACTACCATCAATTATATGAAAGAGCTGTGTGACTACTGGCAGAATGGGTTTGATTGGCGCATTCACGAACGCACAATTAACCAGTTCTCACAATTTATAACATCTGTGGATGGGATAGATCTCCATTTCATACACGAACCAGGCTCAGGTCCATC